>JAHFEM010000297.1 GCA_023248505.1 Nitrospirota bacterium | reverse complement strand
TCGATCCGTTCTAAATAGCCGCGCGTCAGATCGCGGACTTCTGATTCAAGTTCCGCCAGCCGGGAAGTGACCAAGTCGAATCGACCGAGCCGCGCCTCCCACTGGTCCAGTTTTTCCATGACCGCTTGGGACGCCTCTTTATATTGATTATACGATTCGGTCAACGAAGAGAGATGATCATCCACCTCTTTCAACAACTGAATCATCTCCTCCGGCTGTGCCCGGAACTTTTCGCTTGTTCGGCCCGCAGTGCTTTTTTCAGCTGTCGGCTTTTTTGTTTTCTGTGCCATGCGACCTCCTTTACAGGACGATTAAGAGTCCTTCTTCTTTCATCATCGAAGAAAGGAGATTTGCATGTCAAGGGGTTCAACGAAACCGCTAGAGGGGAACTCTGCGCGCCACTCTGCCGTGACATTTCGGTGGTGGACAGCCATAGGGCTGTTTTATGGGAAAATTTGCTGTGGGGATGAGTGATCCGATCTAACGATACCTCGGAATGCTCGGGTCGGCCGTCAGTGAGTAAGCATCAATCCCGCCGGTGAGGTTCTTCACCTTTGTGAATCCATTTTTGACCAAAATCCCCAGTGCGGTGAGGCTGCGCACGCCGTGGTGGCAGACGGTGATGATCTCCTGGTCGGGGTCGAGCTCGCCTAATCGAGATGGGAGCTGCGCGAGAGGAATCAGCATCGAATCGGGAATTCGGGCGAATTGAAACTCCATCTGCTCACGGACATCCAGAAGGAGGAAGGACTCTCCCCGTTCCTTCTTCTGCTTGAGCTCTAAGGGCGAAATCTGATAGGTCACAACCGGCTCCTTTCATTCGAAATAGCGATTATTCTCACTCAAGATTCAATCATAATCTCGCATCGCTTTGATCGTCAACCGCAATTTGACCTCTTAAAGAAAGTAGGATATAAATAGGCGATGGCATCGGGTTTGGACCGGCTACAGACGGCCCCCGTTGATCTGGTTATTATCGGCGGCGGTATCCAGGGGGCAGGGATGGCCCGGGAAGCGGCCTTGCGTGGACTGTCGGTCGCCCTCTTTGAAAAGGGAGACTTTGCGGGGGGGACCTCCAGCAGAACCTCTCACCTGATCCACGGCGGCATCCGGTACCTCGAACAGGGGGCGCTTCGTCTTGTTTACGAGGCGGTACATGAGCGTCACACCCTCTCCCGGCTTGCCCCGCATCTCATCCGGCCTCTCCCCTTTCTCTTTCCGATTTATCGCGGAGAGGGGAGGGGAAAATGGAAGATCCGGGTTGGGATGACCCTGTACGACCTCCTTGCCGGATCGAAGAAAATCGGACCCCACCGGATGCTCAGCGCAGAGGAAGCGCTGGCAGAAGAACCCGGCCTGATATCGGAGGGGCTGGTCGGTGCGGCCCGTTTTTACGATTGCCGAATGAACGACGCCCGGCTCTGTCTCGCCGTTCTCCTCTCGGCGCGGGAGTGGGGGGCATCGATTTTTAATTATGTCGGCGTCACCGGTCTGATTCAGGAAAAGGGGCGCATCTGCGGTGTTCGGGTACAAGAGGTCCTGACCGGCGCAAAATATGATATCTATGCCCGTGTTGTCGTGAACGCGGCGGGCCCTTGGGTCGATGCGATCTCCCGGATGGAGGGGGAACTCCCTCAGCGGATTCGGCCGACCAAGGGGATTCATCTGATCTTCCCAAGCCTCACGCGAAGCCATGCCATTGTGGTCTCGAGTGAGAACAACCGTCGGATCTTTTTTGTCATTCCATGGAAAGGGAAGAGCCTCATCGGCACCACCGATACTGATTTTGCCGGAGACCTCGATCATGTTCGGGCTGAAGAGGAGGAGGTCGCCTGGCTTCTTCGAGAGACCGGCCGGCTCTTTCCCAAGGGCCGATTCGGGGCGGAGGAGATCATTGGACGGTATGCAGGGGTTCGGCCGCTGATCTATGATCCGGGCGGGACGGCCTCCGATGTGTCGCGGGAAGGAAGCGTCGAGTGGACACCGTGCGGGATGCTCGTCCTGGCCGGCGGGAAATTTACTCTCTTTCGATTGACCGCTCAAAGAGCGGTCGATGACATCGTAAAGAGGGTGGCGGAGTTGAAGGCGCATCCGAGACCGCACAGCGATCCCTCTCTTTATGGGGGGGAAATGCCTTCCTTTGCCGAATATTTGAAAGAGGAGGTGCCGCTCGCGCGGGAGAACTATCGCGTGAGTGAAGAGGGAATCCGCTATCTGATCGGCTCCTACGGAACGAAGTTTCATGCGATCCTCTCCCTGGGGCGCCATGAAAAGGGACTGTTGAAACCGCTTACCTCTTTAGGCTTTCCCTTCCTGGTAGAGGCGGTCTATGCGGTCCGGGTGGAAATGGCGATGCGTCTCTCTGATTTTATGCGGCGGCGGACGGGGCTGGCGCTCGGCCCCTATAAGCGGGATTCGAGTTTGATCCTCCAGGTCGCAGAGCAGATGGGACAAGAGCTCGGTTGGAATCGAGAACAGATTCGGAAAGAGATCGACGACTACCAGCAGGAGGTGGAGTGAGTGGAGAGCGACATCGAGGCGGTTCGAAAAGCGAATGAGACGTTCTACCAGGCTTTTGAAAAACTCGATATCCAGGAAATGGATGCCCTCTGGATTAAGGAAGATCATGTCAAATGCATTCATCCCGGATGGGAGGTCCGCAGCGGGTGGCAAGAGGTTCGCGACAGCTGGGTGCTGATCTTCAATCATACCTATGAGATTAAGTTTTCCGTGAGCCTGATCGACATCAACATCAAATCGGACTGGGCGTGGGTCGTCTGTCTTGAGATGATTTCAACGCAGGACCAGGGGAGATGGGTCGAGGGGAGGGTTCTCTCCACAAATATTTTCGAGCGACGGGACGGGCGCTGGCTTTTGATTCATCATCACGGCTCCCCCCTCCTGACCATCGAGGAGCGGGAGGAGGATGAGGAAGAGGAGGGAGAACTGCCGATGATTGACGAGGAGACCCCGCCGGAAGAGATGACTTAAATCCGCCGATCGGCCTTCAGAGCCGGAGGCATTCGCTTTAATTAGAATCATGGGAAGAATTCAGGAAATTGCATTTTTGGTTTTCGGCCAGCTGGCCGTCGGAGGAGCG
Organism: Nitrospirota bacterium; assembly: GCA_023248505.1. Classification (GTDB taxonomy): domain Bacteria; phylum Nitrospirota; class Nitrospiria; order SBBL01; family Manganitrophaceae; genus Manganitrophus. Next base: position 992 of record JAHFEM010000297.1, on the reverse strand, counting down.
TTTCTTCTCTCGCTCCCCTCGCTTGCGACGGTCGGTCTCGGGTTTTTTAGAACCAACGGACTGGTCTTCCTGATAGTCATTCTCTTCGGCCTCTTCCTTTTCCCGATTCCATTCTCCATGGGGCTGGGATGGAGCGGCGCGGTGCTTCTCTTCTTTTCTCTCTTCGCCCTTCTTCTTTTTATCTACAATCTCCGGCTCTGGTTTCGCCATCCGCACCACAGCCGTCCCCTCCTTTGGGCGGCGACCGGCGCCGGGGCGATCGCCATTCTGGCGAGCGTCGGCTATTATCTACCCCCTTTGGCGGGGCCGATTCGCGCGATCTCTCTTCTCCTCTATTTTCTCATCTCCAGCCTTCTTCTCGGAGCCGGGGTCTTGGCGATGCTGCTGGGGCACAGCTATCTCACGCGCCCATCGCTCTCGATCGTTCCCCTTCGACATCTGGCAAGACTTTTTATGTGGCTTGTCTTCGTAGAGGGGGGGCTGGCTCTTTTGAATCTGCTGCTCACCTCCGAGTCGGAGCGGCTTCGCAACGCGCTCCTCTTGAATACTTTTGAAGGGCTCTATCTCTGGATTCGATTATTGATCGGCATCGGCGGACCGATGATCATCGCCCCGATGATTTTGCAAACGGTGAAGGAGCGGGCCACGATGTCGGCCACGGGGCTTCTCTACATTGCGATGATGATGGTGATTATCGGCGAGATCTTCTCCCGCTTCTTTCTTCTGGTGGATGTGGCGTTTCTCTAAAAAGGGCCGTGGGTCAAACAGGCGCGGGGTGCGGATTCCGGAGTAAACAGGAGAGGTTCTGTTCATCCGCAATCAATTTAAACGGAGGAAATGAATGCAGGTGGTCACGCTTGAAAAGGTAAAGACCTTCTCCCCGGAGAAGATGAAGAAGATCAATCTTTTTGACACGAAGAATCTGTTCTGCGACCTCTACTGCTTTGAGCCGGGGCAGACGCAGAAGCCGCATACCCACGAGGGAGAGGACA
>JAHFEM010000296.1 GCA_023248505.1 Nitrospirota bacterium | reverse complement strand
AAGACACTCCCGCATATTGAGTATGTTTAATAAAAATGAAGGTGAGCGATCTGGCGCTTTACGACTTCAAGAGGGCCATTGATCGCCTGAGATTTGCTTTGGAGAGGATTGCTAAATCAGAAGGGTGCGGTGGAGGATAAAAAGATCCCCGTGGGGCTGCTTTATTGGATGGTCCGGGTCAATTCGGGACGAGAAAATAGGCGGAGGCGCCTTGAGGGATTGAACGAGGAGGGCGAGTCCATCTTCCGCAAGAAGAGCCGGCGAAGGAAGCTGCGGCCCGCCATGGAGCGATCCTTGCTGGGTCGAGAGCTGACAGAAGCTTTTTGCAAGCTCTGGAGAGGAGACATTTCGGCAAGGAACCGCACAGCAATCTTCCGCTTTCGGCGCCCAATCCGGAACCATGCACGCATTGGCGAGGGAGAGGGTGAGAAAGGAGGCTGCCAATGTTATCAGGACGAGCAGTTTTATTTTCTTTTTGTGAAACATGGATGCCTCAAGATTCGCCTCTCACCCGGTGGAAGGTTTCTTTCAGAAATCCGCACTCGGTTTAGACGTTAACAATGCTTCCTTGTAGGTGTAAGGATCGGTCTTGCTTTGTTCCGACAATCCCTCATACACCCACCGCTCAAGCGATGATCTCCGTCCCCACCCCGCGGTCGGTGAAGATCTCCAGAAGCAGGGCGTGCGGGACGCGGCCGTCGATGATGTGCGCCTTGCGGACGCCCCCCTCGACGGCGGAGAGGGCCGCCTCGACTTTCGGGAGCATCCCTTTGCTGATGGTTCCTTTTTTGATGAGCTTCTGGACCTCTTTTCGGGAAAGGGTCGGCAGGAGCTTGCCCTTATCGTCCAGAATCCCCGGGACATCGGTGAGGATCAGGAGCTTCTCGGCGGAGAGGGCCGAGGCGACTTTGCCGGCGGCAAGATCGGCATTGATGTTGTAGCTTCGTCCCTCCTCATCGGCGCCCACGGGGGAGATCACCGGGATGAACCGCCCCGTTTCTAAAGTCCGGAGGATTTGCGGATCGATCGCCTTCACGTCGCCGACCTGCCCCATCTCCTCCCCCCCGCGCTTCATCGGCTTTGCCTGTATGAGCGCCCCGTCCTTTCCGGTCAGCCCGACCCCTTTTCCGCCGTGCCGGTTGATCAGAGTGACGATCTCTTTGTTGATCGTTCCCCCCAGCACCATCTCGACGATCTCCATCGTCTCGGCATCGGTGACCCGCACCCCTTTGACGAACTTCGGCTCCTTTCCGAGCCGCTTCATCATCCCCGAGATCTGCGGGCCGCCGCCGTGGACGATCACCGGACTCATCCCGACATACTTCATCAAAACGATATCCTGGGCAAACTGGGTCTTCAACTCTTTTTCGGTCATCGCCGCGCCGCCGTACTTGATGACGATCGTCTTGCCGAAAAAAGCGCGGATGTAAGGGAGCGCTTCGACGAGGATCTGGGCCTTATCACTGAGGTTGTTCATGAATCTTGATCCTTTCCATAAAGACGGCGAGGAGGGCATCGATATCCTCCGCCGAGAAGACCTGGTAAGACTCCTGGTGTTTGACCACCGTTTCGCGATGACGCTCTTTCTCCTCCTCCGACAGGTTGTTTAAATCGACCCAACCGATCCCCTCCTTCCGGGCGACCTCCCCGATCGTTTGAAGCGCCTCCGCCGTGGCGCTTCGAAGAACGAACCAGATCCAGACCTTCTTTTTTCGGACGGAGAAGGCGAGAACAAACTCCTTGAAGGTGCTCTCAAAGGGGGAGAGAAAGTAGAGATGGCGGATGCAACCGCGCAGGGAATCGAGCCGTTCCGGGGCATTCTCCGCAATAAGGATAACCGGGATGTTTTTTTGGGGTTTGGATCGCGTTTGGGTCATCGTCGTTGTGTCAGGCGCCATTCCCGATGAAGCATTCGGGAATCCGGTTCGTTTAAACTCAGGATCTCTGGATTCCCGCCTCGGCGGGAATGGCGGACAAGCCTCCTGTTAGAGAATATACCGGCTCAGATCTTCGTCCTTCACGATGTCTTGCATCCGTTCCCGGACATACTTCGCATCGATGACGACCTTTTTCTCCGCCATTTCCGGCGCCTCGAACGAAACCTGATCAAGCATCCGCTCCAGAATCGTAAAGAGCCGCCGCGCGCCGATGTTCTCGGTCCGCTCGTTGACGCCGACCGCGGTCGCGGCGATCTCCTCGACCCCGTCGCGGGTGAACTCCAGATGAACCCCTTCGGTCTCCAGCAGCGCGACATACTGCCGGGTGAGAGAATTCTGCGGTTCGGTCAAGATCCGGACGAAGTCTTCCCTCCCGAGCGACGTCAGCTCGACCCGGATCGGAAACCGGCCCTGTAGCTCGGGGATCAGATCGGACGGCTTGGCGGTATGGAAGGCGCCGGCGGCGATGAAGAGGATGTGATCGGTTTTCACGACCCCGTATTTGGTATTGACGGCCGACCCCTCGACGATCGGCAGAAGATCGCGTTGGACCCCTTCGCGGGAAACATCGGGGCCGCCCCCCTTCTCACGGCTGGCGATCTTGTCGATCTCATCGATGAAAATGATCCCGGCATTCTCGGCCCGCTGGACCGCGTCCCGAACCACCTCATCCATATCGATCAGTTTCTGCGATTCCTCTTGGGCGAGGATCGCGAGGGCCTCCGGCACCTTGACGCGCCGTTTCCTTTTCCGGCCCGGCATCATGTTGCCGAGCATATCCCGCAGGTTCATCTCCAGATCTTCCATCCCGACATTCGAGATCACGCCGATCGGCGGGAAGTTCTTATCTTTCACCTCCAACTCGACCGCGCGCTCGTTGAGCTTTCCCTCGTGCAACTGCTGGCGCAGCTTCTCCCGGCTCTGCTCATACGATTCGGAATAGGAGGGGGTCTGCTCCCTTCCCTCGCTATAAATCCCGGGAGACTGTGTCGCGGGAGGCGGCAGCAGGAGTTCCAACAGGCGCTCTTCGGCCTGCTTCGCCGACTTCTCCTTCACCGTTTCGGCATGCTGCGCCTTGACCATGTTGATCGACAGCTCCACCAAATCGCGCACCATCGACTCGACATCGCGGCCGACGTAGCCGACCTCCGTAAACTTGGAGGCCTCGACCTTCACAAAGGGGGCGCCCGCCAGCTTCGCCAATCTGCGCGAGATCTCCGTCTTCCCGACTCCCGTCGGGCCGATCATGATGATGTTCCTCGGAAGAACCTCGTCCCGCAACTCCAGCGGCAGATGCTGGCGGCGCCAACGGCTCCGCAGCGCAATCGCCACCATCCGCTTCGCCTCCCGCTGGCCGATAATATACCGGTCCAACTCCTCCACGATCTTCCGTGGAATCAAATGGCTGTACTCCTCATTGAATGTCATCTTCGAACAGGACTCCCTCGTTATAGCTCTTCAATGATAACTTCTCGATTCGTATAAATGCAAATGTCGGCGGCGATCGCCATCGACCGATCGACAATGGCGCGGGCATCGAGGGTGGAGGCCCCGATCAACGCCCGGGCCGCCGCCAGGGCATAGGGGCCGCCCGATCCGATCGCCAAAATTCCATCGTCGGGCTCCACCACATCGCCGGTGCCGGTAATCATCAGCGAGTGATCCCGGTCCGCCACCGCCAGAAAGGCTTCCAGGCGGCGCAGAATCCGATCGGTCCGCCAATCTTTCGCCAACTCGACCGCCGCTCGGGTCAAATTGCCGTGATACTGCTCGAGCTTTCCCTCGAACCGCTCCACCAGGGTGAAGGCGTCGGCGGTCGCGCCGGCAAAGCCGGCCAAGATGGAGTCGTTGTAGATCCGCCGAATCTTCTTCGCGTTGTGCTTCATCACCGTCTGGCCGAACGTCACCTGGCCGTCCCCCCCCATGGCAACGCGGCCCTGATGCCGGACGGCAAGGATGGTTGTCGATCTCACCCTGTTTTCTTCACTCACGCCTTACTCCTCGCGCTTCACGCCGTTTCCATCTCCTCGCGGATGGGCCTTATCATACACCTGCATCAGATGATCGACCTGAAGATGGGTATACCGCTGCGTGGTCGACAGGCTCGCATGCCCCAGCATCTCCTGGACCGATCGGAGGTCCGCTCCCCCTTCCAGCAGAT
>JAHFEM010000295.1:2117-4102 GCA_023248505.1 Nitrospirota bacterium | reverse complement strand
CCGGTGAGGCGTGTGCCTGGGAGATGGAGCGGCCGCCAGAGGCGTAAGAGGTCCATCTCAAGGTTTTAAACCGCTTCCCCTCGCGCCGAACGTCTCCCGTTATTTGAGGTTCTAGATGGTTCGTAAGGAAATCGATTGGATTGCGCTTTTCTATCTTGCCACGGCGCTGGTCTGCTTCGTTCCGTATTTTCAGTATGGTCATCCGATTTTGATCGGGGCCGGCCTGATCTATGCGATCCCTTTTTTCGTGGTCGGGGGCGGCTTGGCCCTGAGGAAGGAGTGGGGTTGGAAATTGGCGATGGTTTCATCCCCCCTTCTTATTTTAGTGGTTCTCCCGCTGCTCTTTAAGAAGCAGTTGGTTTTTGTCTTCCCCCTCCCTTACGCCATCTCGATGACCTATCCCCCTTCATCGGTCCTTTCCTTCAAAGGACTTTTCGGTGGTTTGGTCGCCGGGCATTTTGTCGCCGCGCTCTCTCTTCTAAGAGCGTCTGTCAAAGGGGCATTTCAGCAGGGGAGCGCCGAAGAAGGGAAACGGAAATAGGGGAGTGGAAACCTCGATCTCATTGAGAGGACCCGAAGCCGGCTTCTAGAAGCTGAGGATCATATCGGCATCGTCCATCTCTTCTAAGAGAAAAGAGGTGAGACCGCGCGGCTCGTCAATTTCGGGAATTAAATCTTCTTGTTTCAGACCGATCAGCGCCATGGAGGAGGTGCAGGTGTAGAGCTTCACATCTCCTTGCGACTTAATATCTTGGATGACCTTCTGCAGGTCGACCATTCCGGTCGATTCGTAGCTTTTCCTCAATTCGTTTTCGACCCCGGCATAGACCTCCGAGAGGTTTAATTCGGAGATTTTTTTTCGGGAGAGTTTATAGACCGCCTCATCTCGGAAGAAAATCCGAACCGACATCTCGCAGACGGCGGCGGCCATGACCATCGTAAAAACGGTCACGAAATTATTGTGCGTCCCGCGGGTGACGATAATCGCCATCTTCTTCATTCGTTCATTCGCTCTTAAACGTTTTTAGGAAGCTGAACACCGGTTCGTCCGCCCTTCTCGATGAAGATCTTGACCAGACCGTCGACATCTTCCACTTTCACGATCGGGTGTTTGAACTTCTGTGTCCAGGCGGCGATTTCTCGATGCTGAAATCGGTTCCCATGGACCTCCAGGATCTCCCCTTTCTCCATCGCCGCCAGGGTCGTTCGGATGACCCCGAGGCTGCGGCAGTCGATCGGGTTGAAATACTCGGTGACGTTCAGGACTTTTGCGATTTTAAGACTCGACAGGAAATCACTCCATCTAAATTCGATGCACCCGGCGATGAACGCCGGATCTGCGCAACGCCGGAAAGTCCGATCGGATTTACCAGACCATCACGGTGTCGTGTTCTTCCAATAAATGAATCGAGTCATCCTCGCTGATGATCTCGACCCCCTGGATCATGTCCTCTTTGCCGATACCCCGTGTTTTCATATCCTCGGCCACGGCGCGGACCTTGGCCCCATGCTCGATCATGAAGGTCATCACCTTATCGGGGGAGGTTTCATGGAGCATGATGTCCTGACCGGCGACCTTGACGTTGACATGCTGATTCTTCACGCCGTAGGTCACGGCCGAATCGCGCAGGAGCACATTGACCTCCACCGGGGTGTCGGAAACGCCCAGGGCGGTGGCGAAGACGTGGGGATCGACCGGTTCAAAACTCAGATAGATCGGTTTCTCGAAAATAACCAGCACCTTGTTTGCCATCTTCTCTTCTCCTCTGTATTTCGTAGGGCGTGACTCATCACGATCCGATCGGGCGCATCCGGGCCGCTTATCGATAGGTAGGGATGCAGATCACCCGGTCGGCCGCCTTGACGAATTTCCATAGGTCCCCCAGCGTTCCGACGATCGATCCTCCCATCTGATGTTTCTCGACCCCGCGCTCTTGCACGCAGAGGATGCAGGAGACCCAATCGAGCTTGGCGCCGTGAAGGCC
>JAHFEM010000295.1:0-2101 GCA_023248505.1 Nitrospirota bacterium | reverse complement strand
GCTGGTCGATGAATCGGCCGATGTTCGGATGTTTTTCTCCGAGGACTTTTTGCAGCGAGCCGGGCTCGTTGTGGTCGATTTGATCTTTGTTGGTCAGTGTGACCGCTTCTTCGAAAGCCCAAACGTTGACATCGACTCCCCGCTGCAGCAGTTTCTCGACAAGCCGGAGAACCGTGGTCGGCGCCTCGCGCTGGTAGGAGCCGGTTGCCAGGACGATCGCAACCCGCTTCACTTTTGCCGGTGCGGCGGTTGGTGCGGTTGCAGTAGCCATTGTTTTCCTCCTAAAGTTTTAAATCACGTGCAGCGGAAGGAGGGAGGGGAAAAAGTTATCTTGTCTGTCTAATACCAGATGACTTTATCCGATCCCTCTGTAATGAGGTCTGCCAGCTGATCCACATTGGATTGAGTCACTCCATCTGCAAGTTGGGCGACGCCGCGGGCCTTGCAGGAGATATCATCGACCATTACCTTAGCGCCCCGTTTCGAAAGATCGGTCAGGTTTTTCCCAATATCCCCCCCCTTACGGGCGGCGATCACCCCATTCTCGATGAGAAAAAGGGTGACATCATTTCCGTCCTCTTTTAGCTTGGCGGCCACCTTTTGGATATAGCGGCCATTGGTGTATTCGGTCAAATCACGGCTATCGACGATGAGATAACGAGCCATGCGCCCTCCTCCTCATATAATGACAATTTCCAATCGGTTTACGAACTTCTGAACGGCGAAAAAGAAAGTTTCAGCGTCTCAAGCAGGTTATGAGATGACGGTGATCATGACTGATAGGAATTGTAAGCAGACTATAACGAAGCGTTTCAAGGCTTGTCAAGCGGTTTATCAGACGGGATCGGCGGTGCAGAGATCGTCTCTCATGAAAATGATGGATGACGGTAAAAGCGAGGAAAGTCGGAGAGGTCTCCATATGTTATAATTTGGGCTTGGAAAGCCGTCTTTGCGGCCGCCGGGATTTCTCAATATGAAAGAGGGATAAAGCGGGCGGTCGGATAAAGAGCAGGCATGGATGAAAGTGACCGATCCATCTCGTACAAGAAAGGGTCTATGAGCAGGGAGCAGCCTCCGCAGACAATTATCATCTGTCCTCACTGTCAGCAGGAGATCGAGATCCAAATCAATAGACCGATCGCCCCTCCCTCCGAAGAAAACCGTCCGGGTGAAAAGACACCCTCTGATGAACCTCCCCTCACGGTCGCCCAAACGACGGAGGTGATGAACAACAAACCTGATCCAACTGAGGTGAGCCCGGCCGCGAACAGCCCCGATCCAAAATTGGGAGAGGAGCATCTCAGGGCCCTGATCGCCAAGAAGATGAGTGCCAGCGACTTTCAGATCCCGCCGATGCCGGAGGTGGCCGAACGCATTCTTCTCATGGGATACAACGCCAGCTCGATGGATCTGGCCAAGATTATCGCCAATGACCAAGCGATCACCTCCAATATCATCCGGATTGCCAACTCGGCCTATTATGGGGGGGTCTATAAGTTCGAGACCTTGCCGACGGCGATCACGCGGATCGGGATCGATCAGGTCCGAATCTTGATCCTTGGGTTTTCCATGCTCTCCAAGGAGTTTGCCGGAGGGTTCTATCGGGAGGAGTGCCGGCAGCTCAATCAACATGCCATTGCCTGTGCTTACCTCACCGCGCTTTTAGCCGATCTGACCGGCCTGAAGGAGAAAGAGGATGCCTTCATGGGGGGGCTGTTGCATGATATTGGAAAGCTGATCATCTACACGGTGCTCGACCAAGAAGCCCAAGGACAGAAGAAGCGGGCGTGGATCGATCGGGAGTGGAGCGATGAGGACTTGAATTCCGTTCTCTCCGAATATCATGGGAATGCAGGCAGCTTCGTCGCCTCCGCGTGGAAGCTTCAGCCCTGGCTGAAAGAGGTGATTCGATATCATCACACATTTCAACAGGCGACCGAAAGGCCCCGGCTGGTTGCCCTTGTCGCCCTGGCCAACCGGTATTGTCATCGGTTTGGTTTAGGATGTCCGGCGGAGGAGATCGATGTCTTTGCGGACGGCCTGGGAGAAGCGGCCCACTTCTCAATGGAGAGTGAAGCGCCCCTTCTTGGACGGTTCGGTC
>JAHFEM010000294.1 GCA_023248505.1 Nitrospirota bacterium | reverse complement strand
AAATATGTCCGAGATGGCCGCCGCAGCGGGCGCAGTGGACCTCGGTCCGCGGCTCGGAGAGCGTATGGTCGATCTTCGTTCCGACGGCATCGGAAAACATCGGCTGCCAGAAGCTGGGCCACCCGGTTTTGCTGTCATATTTTGTCTTCGACGAAAAGAGCGGCTGATCGCAGCCGGCGCAGTGGTAGACGCCCTTCTCTTTGTGGTCGTGATATTTGTTCTTAAACGGCGGCTCCGTCCACTCCTGCCGAAGGACACGGTACTGCTCCGGCGTCAGGATCGCCCGCCACGCTTCATCGGTTTTGTTGATTGCAAATGCTGCGTCGGATTCTAAAGCCCCGGCGGAACCGATCCCGAGCGACGCTGCAGCGCCCAACAGAGCCAACCCCGCCAGCCTTTTGAGACAAGTCCGTCGATCCATTCTCTACGCTCCAACGGCAAGAAGTGATCTTAAAGCCCCTTCTTTTCAAGGGGAGGGGGCCCGCGATGGCTTAGAAAAAACGTTTGAGATGATGTTCAAATAGTTTATCGCTGTCCATGGCCGAAGTAAAGACCGGCTGCGCCGGCGAAGATCTTTGTGATAGAATGAAAAACCTCAGAACAGAGATCGACCGAGGACCCTATGAAGCGATTTGGATTGCAGGTGATTTGGCTTTTGACCGGCGCGTGGATGGTGATTGCCCCGATGACCGCTCGCGCATCGGAAAACGCCGCGGCGTCCGATGCCGGGCTGGAAAGGGCGACCTTCGCCGGGGGCTGTTTTTGGTGCATGGTCCCCCCCTTCGACCGGCTGAAGGGGGTGCTCTCCGTCACATCCGGATATACCGGGGGCCATGCGGAGAATCCAACCTATCAGCAGGTCTCGGCCGGAGGAACAGGGCACGCCGAGGCGGTGCAGATTCTGTATGACCCCGATCAAATCAGCTATGAGAAGTTGTTGGAGGTTTTCTGGCACAATATCGATCCCGTGGCAATCAACCGCCAATTTTGCGATTTCGGGGATCCGTATCGCAGCGAGATCTTCTATCACAGCGAGAAGCAGAAGCATCTGGCGGAGCAGTCCAAGGCTGCGATCGAGCAATCAGGGCTCTTCAGGGAGCCGATCGCAACGAAGATGACCCCCGCCTCCGCTTTCTACAAAGCCGAAGCGTATCATCAAGATTTCTACAAGAAGAGCCCCATCCGCTACAAGTTCTATCGTTTTCTCTGCGGGCGGGACCAGCGTCTCGATGATTTGTGGGGGAAGGCGCAAGCAGGTCACTGATGAACACACACGCGCGTCGCATGGTTCGCGTTCGCTCACGATGTGAGCAGAGATGCTTCGCATGCCATTGGTAACGGCACATTCCCCGCCGCTTGCGGCGGGGAGCTTCAATCCGCCGTCCCCACCAGGGAACTGTCGGAGATCGCGCCATCGATCGAAGCGGCTCGCTCTCCTGGAAATGAGGCCGCATTGCCGGGCGGCAAGGAGGCTGATTTCAGTCGAACGAAGGCCGGGTTTTACAACGGGGGCGAGAAGTCGTCCCGCGCTTTATTTAATCATCCATTGTGCAATTCGCGTCGCCATCTTCTCGAAATCTTCGGGCTTCGAGAACTCGTGATTGGCGCCGGGAATCGCTTCCATCTCCCTCCGGTCATTCGGCAGACGGAGGGTGTCGAAGAGGCGGAGACTCTGATCGAATGGGACATATTCGTCTGTTTCGCCATGGATGATCAACGTCGGGCTCTTGATCTGGGCCGCCGCGCGGTAGGTGTCGTACTTCAAAATATCTTCGTAGAAGGCATATTCCAGCCGGGCTTTTCCGTTCGGAGTGGCGATCGCGAGCAGCCCGCTTTCTTTCCAGTGATTCATCCCCGTTTCCCCGAGCTGCTCCCTCCAGATCGGCGGATAATCGGAGACGGGGCATTTGAGGGCCACCGAGAAGAGCTCCGGGTGCTTCGCGGCGGTATGGATGGCGATCAATCCCCCGAAGCTCGATCCGACCAGGCCGATCTCCGTGTACCCGTTTTCTGCAAGCCAGCGGAGCATCGCCTCCGTCTGCTCCAGGCAGCGGGTCAGCGTCAGGTGCGAGAAAGGGCCGTCGCTCTCGCCGTGGCCGAAGAGATCGAACCGGCAGGCCGCGATCCGCTTTGAGAGGAGCCGGGGGGTGAGGGTCCGGTTGGTCTCGCTCTCCTTCCCCGACATGAAGCCGTGGCAGAGAAGGACCGCCCGCGATGTCGGACCTTCGGGCGTGGCCAGAACAGCCGAGGTTTTCTGTTGATCGACCAGGTTCAAGTCGAGTTTTTTTTCCATGGAATCTCCCTTCCCGTTTGAAAAACAAGAATACCTTTTTGACGTGTCGCTTGCAAGCAGGAATCGAGATCCTCAATAACGGAAGGGGGTGGGAGGCGGGCCGAAAGCCGCAGACCAGGGAGGTCCTTTTTGTCATTTCCCCCCTCCCTTTTCCCCTGTTTTGAACGGTTTCTTCCCTTGACACCCCGTTCATCGATCTCCATAATACGGTCATGATGATGGAACGGATGCAGTACTTCGTCCATAAGGTCGGGGCGGGGGAGAAGGCGGCCCAGGACCTGACGTATGAGGAGGCGCGCGAGGCGGCGCAGCTGCTGTTGTCCGGCGAGGCGACCCCGGCCCAGGCGGGGGGGTTTTTGATCGCGATGCGGGTGAAGGGGGAGACCCACGAGGAGATGCGCGCCTTCACCGAGGTCTGCCGGGGGTACAATCGGCCGTTGATGCTTCAGCGGGAAATCGTTCCGCTCGACGTCCCGGTCTATGCCGGGAAGAAGACCTTCTTTCATGCGATCATCCCGGCCGCTTTTTTGATCGCCGCGTGCGGAAGACCGGTGCTGCTGCATGGATTCTCCGGCGCGCCGGGCCGGTTGGGGGTGGCCGACGTGTTGCGATCGCTCGGGATCTGCGTCGACTTCACCCCCCAGGAGGGGGCGACGCTCCTGGAGCGGACAGGATTTCTCTACCTCGACGTCGCTCGGTTCAATCCGCCGCTGCATCGTTTCCAGTTGCTGCGGAACGAACTCGGCGTCCGGACGATTCTCAATGCCGTCTCGCGCATGGTCGATCCGGCCGATTCGGGACGGCATCTCATCGGTATCTCGCATCCTCCTTACTTCGAGAAGACCCTCGACGTTTTGAAACGGTTCGGCAGCCGGCGCGTTCTGATCGTGCGGGGGGTGGAAGGGGGGCCGGAGCCCTCCATCACCTCGGAGACGAAGGGGTTTCTCGCCGTGGACGGCGAGGCGGCCCCTGTCTCGATCACGGCGGCGGAGCTCGGCCTCTCCTGGGCCCGGCGGAGCGACATCCCGGGGGGAGATCCGCAGGGCCAGGCCGATCTGATCGAAAAAGTTCTCGCCGGGGAGAGGATCGGGCCGGTGCGGGAGTGGGTTCTCCTCGCCGCCGCCGCGGGACTCCTGGCGATCGGCGAGGTGTCGGGCCTTGCGGAGGGATGGAAGCGGGCGGGGCAGGCGCTCAATGACGGCACGGCTCTCCGCAAATTAAAAGAGAGTATGGCCGTATGATGTGGGGCGGAGGCGTAAAACCCGATGCCCGGACCGACACGATTCTCTTACTGGGCCATGGAAGCCGTGATCCGGCCGCGCAGGAAGAATTCGAACGCTTTGTTGTCTTCTTCAAGGAGTGGAGCGGCTTTCCACGGATCTCGTCCGGTTACCTCGAACTGGCCGAGCCGTCGATCCCGGAGGCAATCGATCGTGCGGCGGCGGAGGGGCCGGAACGCATTTGGATCTATCCCCTCTTCCTTTTTCCCGGCCGGCATGTGCTGACCGATCTTCCGCATCTTCTCTCGGAAGCCGGGGCACGGCATCGGAAGATCGCAATCTACTTCAGCGAGGCGATGCACCGGCACCCGAAGCTGCTGGAATTGGCGAAGATTCGGATCGGTCCCGTTCCGACAGAGGCCGGCCGGAGCGCTGTTCTCGTCGTGGCCCACGGCAGCAACGAATCAATGGGGATCGAAGCGGTCGAGCGTTTCGCAGCAAGGTTAAAGCCGATGTTCCCAGGGGCGCATTTTCTTCCCTGCTTTTCCGAGATCGCCTTGCCGTCGATTCAGGAAACCTTGGCCCGTTGCGTG
>JAHFEM010000293.1 GCA_023248505.1 Nitrospirota bacterium | reverse complement strand
CATCCCCCGTTTTTTTCAATTGCGGGAAAATGTCAAAAAGAGATCGATTGAGGGCCGCTTCTCTATGGACCCCGGTGATGTGCTCCATGCCCGGATTCCAGACGGTGCAGCGAAAATCCAGATCAAAGGCGAAAATACCGTCCACGCTGCCCGTAATCACCCTTTCAAATACCGCGCGCATGTCCGAGTTCGCCTGAATCAGCTCTTTCGAGCTCAGATCAAGAGACCGCTCCAGCATCGCCCGGTCGGCATCAAACTGGTGGTACGCATTGTTGACAAGGTCGATCAGACCTCGCCATTCGTCCGGAAGGGAATCGGGGTCTCCCGCATGGCGCCGAAGTTGGCGCTGGAGCAGACTGTGCATTTGTTCCAAAGCTATTTCTCTGAAAGAGTTGTGATGGTCATCGTCTGATTGTGCAGTTCGCACTTGGCGCCCGGGGTAAAGGGTGAGATCTCTCCATAGGAGTAAAATCCGGTGAGACGGGTTCGGCCTCCCATGACATCCCGGACACCTTCGACCTCTTCTTCGATCCTCTGTTTGAGAACCAGCTTCCGTCCCACACAGCTGATGAGAATCGCCAAATCCGGAGCGCTGGAGCCGATCGCCTCGCAACTGGTCTTCGCCGCCCCGATCGATCCGTCGATCAATCGGTCAAAGTTGGCTTTCATGAGGCGCGCATAGGCTCCTTGCGGGACATCCCCGGCAAACGTCATGCTGTTGTTCTTCTCATCGATGGATAAGATCGTTCGAACCACACCCGTTTCGTCTTCCTGGGTCCGAAGAGAGAGCGGAAAGAGCAGCCCGGTGGAGGGAAGACCCTTCGCATGCTCTCCAAGATACTGCTTATACAAATCCAACGCCGATTTTCTGTCCAGCTCATACAAAACATTTCCATTCGACCGGGTAATGAGCCGCTCCGGGCCGAATGAATCCCAACCGCCAAGAGACGCGTAGCCGACCTTGAGCCGCGCTCCATAAAATCCCAGCGCGGCGACGATTCCCGTTTCAGAAAAATGATCCAATAACACCAGCGTTTCCTGAAAACGCTCCCCATCGCCGGACAAACCTCCCGTTACGGTAACGTGCCCGGGCAGATGTCGCGTCAGCCCCTCGACCAACTTGCTGCCGTTGATACGGAGTCCATCCGAGAGGACAAAGACATGCACCAATCCTTCTTTCGGGAACGCCTGGGCCAGCTGCGCTCCCGCCTGAAAGCTGTTTTCGACTTCATCGATTCGAACGCGGGCACACTCGATCCGGGTCGATTCAAACCCGATCGCCGTTGTGACCAAGGCGTCGTCGAGGACCTGAGTATCATAAATCTGCCCCGCAGTAGAACAGCCAAGAAGATGGGCCCGGGGATAACAAGCCCTGATGTCATCCAACGGCTGTTTCTTTTTAAGGAGTGCGGTGGAACCGAACAACAAAACGAGCTGGACGGCATCTCCCAATCCCCCTCCGGGCTTTGTCCTCCACTCTGTTTCCACCCACGCGTTTTGCTCGATCCTCATGCCGGCATTCCTTTACGGCCTTTTTTAAATCTACCTAGGCAATAATAGCTTCTATTTGAATATCTGGCAAGGACCCCTGCCTTGTTTCCGGGCGGCCACCCGCTTTTATTATATCCGGCTTGCTCATTTTTCTTGCCGGACAAAAGGGGGCAACCCGATGATGGGGATGAGCACCGCGCCCCAAGGGGCCTCCCGTCTTTAAAATTTCCCCGACGCCTTCATGAGAAAACCGCCGCCCTGGATCGGGATGTTTTCATTGACAATGGAGTAATCTATGTTACATTTTCCAAATAATCGGCCAGGCAATATTTCCAACATCCCTTCGGTATATAAAAAATTGGGACGACACCGAAATCCTGCTCTTTTTTATTCCTCGATGATGAGCCGCGCCAAAATTGAAATGGTCAAACATTCCATTTTAAAGCAGACCTCCGATCATCGCATCGCTTTCGTGACGAGCGGACCGGCGTGTATTGAAGCTCCCCGCCGCAAGCAGCGGGGAATCTTCGACCCGAAAGGAGAAACATCTATTTGTATGGTTCGCTTTGCGAACGATGTGGGCGGAGGCTTCGCCATCCATTGCAATCTGCACATTCGCGCGTCTAACCCTCGCCCCAAGGGGGCGGGGAATGCGACGCGCGTGCGTGTTCAAAAATCGGCAGGCACGGATCGGATCTCTTCAGAGGAGAATGACCACAACACCCACGCCGGATGAGGAAGTATCTGCTCTCCGCTTCCCGGCGGGGCCTTCGAGGATGATGAATCAAGCGCACGTGCTACAGCTTGGGGGCCTACAGCTTTACCACCATGCCGGTTAAGTCTCATGAATTTATCGACAAATAAAATCGTTGAAACTCTATCGGGTTCTGACCAACCGAACGTTAAGGTCGCTTCATTCGCAGCGGCAGCATATCGGCGCCTAGCTCAATCCTCCGGGGGACGGCCATTGCCGATCTTTAAGAACAAAGCGGTGAAGCCGCTATGCGCGCGATGTATGACGCGCTGACATTGGGTCACAGCTGGAATCCGGGGGAGAAGCCCTGGTCTCAAAACGAGGAGCATCGAGATGAAGAGAGGAATGGAAGCTGCTTTAGAGAAGCTGCACCGAGGGGTTGTATTCGTAATGTTGTTCGTGGGTGTGTCGGCCCCGCTCCGGGCGGAGATGAGCCCGGATCAGAAGGCCGATCAGCTCCTCAAGCAGTCGGAACGGTTTCAAATGGGGGGGTATCTTCAAACACAGTACAGCATGGATCAGAGTGAAGGAATCCCCAGTGGAACCGGCAACAACGGTCTGTTTTTCAGGCGGGGAGAGCTCACGTCAAAAGGCCAGCTTCTCGATAACTTATTTTTTGTAATCGGTTTTGAAGTCACCGGTTCCACCGATCCACTGCGGGATGCTTATGTGGATTGGACGGCGATTCCGATGGCCGCTGCGCGGTTGGGGCAATTTCGGATTCCGTTTGGAATTGAGATGCAATCCTCCAGCAAAAAACTCTATTTGATCGATCGTATGCTGGTCGCGTATCCGAACAATGAACAGCCGAGCTCAAAATTGGTCACCAGCGTGAAATCGGGATATCTTCAGGAGCGCGACATGGGTCTTCGGCTGAGCGGGAAGCCGCTGACCGGGCCGGTCGGCGTCGATTATGCGGTGGCGATCATCAACGGGTCGGATAAAAACACCCCCGATAAGAACGACAAAAAAGATCTCGCCGGTCGGGTGGGGATCTCCCCGCTCAAGATGCTGACCGTCGGCGGATCGATTTATCGAGGCAGAAGCCCTCAGACGGTCACCGCCGGCGGAGCAACAACCTTTACCGGAATCAATGTCAAACGCGACCGCTATGGAGCCGACCTGGAGTTGCATCCGATCGAGCCGTTGGTTGTCCGGGCAGAGTACGTGACGGGGAAGAACGATGCAACCCGGTTCAACGGCTATTACGCATTGATCGCCTATCGCCTTCCGATCGATGTCGAGCCTGCGATCCGTTTTGAGCGACTCGATCCTGACAAAGACAAATCCAACAATGAAATCACGCGGACCACCCTCGGGATCAACTATTACATCAAAGGAGACATCAAGCTGCAGGTCAACCAAGAGTTCCGAGAGGATAAGGCCGCCCCCAAAATAGGAAATATGACCCTGGCCCAATTGCAGATTAGTTTCTAATCTAGGAGGGGATCTCCGCATTTACATTTCGGTCCTCTTGGCCGGGACGGAGAGGACAAGAGGGACAGAAGATGGGGACCGATACTTCAAAAAACCTTTAAAAACACGAAATGGGGGCCGTTATGGCTTTATGGAGAGGTTTTGTCGATGTAAAAACCGAGCCGCCAAAAGTGGATCAGGTAAAGGAGGGAAGGCAATGGACTCTCCTCCTCATCTCCCTGAGTCTATTGATGGCACTGCCGGCCGTCCTGATTGGAAAATCCCTTGCAGAGCAATGGGAATCGAGGCTGGTCGCGAAGACCGGAGAAGAAGCGCTGTTGACGGCGAGATTAATCGCCCGAAACGTGGGGCTGCAAGTGGACGAATATGCCCGGGCGGTCGAGATGCTGGCAAGACAGGTCGAAGCCTGGGGAACGCTGGAACCGGCCGTGCTCCAGAAGATTGTAACGACCC
>JAHFEM010000292.1 GCA_023248505.1 Nitrospirota bacterium | reverse complement strand
TCAGCAGCGTCAAGATCTGAAGCAAAACCGGCAGATCCCGTAAAACCCCCATCCGGCCGGATCGCCGCAGGACGAAATTTAGTCTAGCGTTATCCCGAAGAAAGGATCTGCTCCTCATACCTATGCGATTACCTAAAGCGGGACGTTTCAGCAATTCGAGCATTATAAAACATTAAGGTAGAATTGTCATCTGTATTATGTGCGTCCGGACGGGGAAAGAATGATCCTGGGTTGCAGCGGGTCATCCCTCGATCTCTTCAAGCAGTTTTCCTCCCCCTCGCTGAAGGGCATCCGCCGGCGACGGAAAGACGTTCGATGGCCTGTTCGTAATGAAGCGCTCCGCGGATCTCCGCATCCTCCCGAACTAGTCGTATCGTAACGCTTCGATCGGGTCGAGCGAGGCGGCGCGGCGGGCAGGGTAGAGGCCGAAGAAGATTCCGATGGCGACGGAGAAGGCGGAAGCGAGGAGAATCGACCGGAGGGAGACGATGGTCGGCCATTGAACGAGGGTAGAGATCATCTTGGAACCGGCCATCCCAAGCGCGATGCCGAGGAGGCCGCCGGTCAGGGAGAGGACGACCGCCTCCATCAAGAACTGGAGAAGAATGTCGCGTCCGCGCGCCCCAACCGCCATCCGGATGCCGATCTCGCGGGTCCGCTCGGTCACCGAGACGAGCATGATGTTCATGATCCCGATTCCGCCGACAATCAACGACACCGAGGCGATGCTGCCGAGCAGCAGGGTCATGATCCGCGAGGCCGATTCCGCCGCGCTGGCGATATCGAGCATGTTTCGGACGCTGAAATCCTCCTCCTGCCCGGCCTGAATGCGATGGCGCTGCCGAAGCAGAAGGCGAATCTGCTCCTGCGCCACCACCGTTTCCTCAGGAGAATTCGCGGAGACCATAATGATTCCGATATGGGTGACCCCCATGATCCGCTTCTGCAGCGTCGTGATCGGGATAATGATCGTATCATCCTGATCCTGTCCCTGGGACGACTGGCCCTTGGAGGCCAGCACCCCGACCACTTTAAACGGAACATTCCGGATTCGAATAATCTGCCCGATCGGATACTGCGCGCCGAAGAGATTGGCGGCGACCGTTTTTCCAATGACCGCCACCTTGTTGGCCCCGCCGACATCGGATTGAGTGAAAGGGCTTCCCGACTCGAAATGCCAATCCCGGATGATAAAAAAGTCCGGGGTGCTCCCGGACACGCTGGTCGACCAGTTCTGGTTGGCGCTGATCACCTGAGCGGTGGTTCGAAGCGACGGGGCCGACGCCCGGACGGCGGACAGCTCCTTCCCGATCGCTTCCGAATCCTCTTCCGTGAGGGTGGTCACCGCCCCCGAGCCGGAGCGGACGCCCGCCTGGGTGGTGCTTCCCGGAAAGACCATCAGCATATTCGATCCGATCGTCGCAATTTGGGATTCCACCTGCTCCTTGGCCCCCTGTCCCACCGACACCATGGCAATCACCGCGCCGACCCCGATGATCATCCCCAGCATGGTTAGGGCCGACCGCATCGTGTTTCGGGACAGGGCCCGCCCGGCGATCTTCAATGCGCTGAGCGGGCTCATGCGCCCCCCTCAAAATCAAATAGGGATGAGGTTTTTATCATCATCAGGCGTTCTCACCGGTCATCACTGCCAACGCCTCCTTGGCGTTCGCCCGTCGCTCGACCGGACGATCGCTCTGAATTTCCCCATCTCTAAAGCGAATGATCCGGGAGGCGTACTGCGCAATATCGGACTCATGGGTTACCACCAGAAGGGTCATTCCCCCTTCATTCAGCTCTTGAAAAAGCGACATGATCTCGACCGACGTGCGGGTATCGAGGTTCCCGGTCGGTTCGTCGGCCAACATCAGGGGAGGGCGCATCACCAGCGCCCGCGCGATGGCGACCCGCTGCTGCTGCCCGCCGGAGAGCTGGTTCGGATAATGATAGAGCCGGTCTCCCAATCCAACCCGCTCCAGCGCCGCGCGCGCGCGCGCGTGGAGGGTGGGCGGATCGGATGAATAGAGCATCGGAAGTTCGACATTCTCCAGCGCGGTCGTTCTGGCGAGAAGGTTGAATCCTTGAAAAACGAACCCGATCTTTTCGTTTCGGATCCGGGCCAGATCGTTCGGTTTTAATCCGGCGATTTCCACCCCCTCTAAGAGATAGCGCCCCCGGGTCGGCCGGTCGAGGCAGCCCAGCAGGTGCATCAGGGTCGATTTTCCCGAACCCGACGGCCCCATCAATGCCACAAATTCCCCCCGGGCAACCGAGAAAGAGACCCCTTTCAAGGCGGGGAGCTCCACCTCTCCGGTTCGATAAACCTTCCAGAGCGATTCGACCTGAATAAGCGGGTCCATACCACCTCGACAACTCTTTTTAAACACACGCGCCGCAGGGTTCGCTTCCGCCCACGATGTGAACAGGGCGCTTCGCGCTTGATGACTACCGGCACATTCCCCTCCTCTTCCTTACCATAAGGAGGTGAATAAAAAACCGTTAAAATCTCATCGAGGGGGGCCGGCCGCCCCCTTGCGATGCGTTTTTCCGGATCTTCTCGGTAATCACGGCATCTCCCGGCTTGAGATCCCCGGCAACGACCTCCGTAAAGTTTCCATCGCTTAATCCGAGGGTCACCGGCACCGCCACCTCTTTCCCCTCTTTGAGCAGCCAGACCTCGTTCGTCCGCCCCTTCTCCTCTTTCGGAGGGGCGGACGGCCCCGGAGCCTTTTCAGGCCGGTAGCGAAGGGCCGCGTTCGGCAGCTTCAGGACATTCTCTTTATTCCCGACCTTCACCAAGACATTGGCGGTCATCCCCGGTTTGAGCTTTAAATCGGGATTTTTCACCCGGATGATCGCATCATAGGTGACGACGTTCTGAACCACGAGCGGCTGGTTGTAGATGTCCTGGACCGTTCCGCGGAAGGGGGTGTCGGGATAGGCATCGACGGTGAACTCGGCTTCCTGGCCGATGGCGACCTTTCCGATATCGGCTTCATCGACGCTGGTATCGACCTGCATCTCGGTGAGGTCCTGGGCGATGCTGAAGAGGGTCGGCGCCTGGAGGGAAGCGGCCACCGTCTGCCCCACATCGACATTCCGGGAAATAACGATCCCTTCGACCGGCGAGACGATGGTGGTGTAGCGAAGGTTGGCTTCGGCCAGCTTGAGGGAGGCCCGATCCTGCGCCACCTGCGTCTCGGCCGCTTTCAGCCCGGCCAGGGCGGAATCATGGGCCGTTTGGGCGGCGTCTTTTTCGCTCTGGGAGATAAGGTTTTGGGAGAGGAGCGACTCCATCCTTCGCAGATTTCGCTTCGCATCGGCGAGGACGACCTGCGCCTTCTCCACGTTCGCTTCGTTGTTGGCGAGCTTTGCCTTGGCCTGCTCCACCTGCGCCCCGAGAAGGGAAGGATCGATCTGGGCGATGACCTGTCCCTTCTTCACCTGGGAGTTAAAATCGGCAAATAGGCGCTGGATCGTTCCGGAGACCTGGCTGCCGACCTGGACGGTCACCTTCGCATTCACCTTTCCGGTGGCCGACACGCTGGCGGTGATTCCTCCCTGCTCGACCTTCGCCGTCCGGTACTCCGCCGCCTTTTCCCCTCCTCGAAAGAAGGTCGCCCCGCCGATGACCGCCCCCAGGAGAGCGAGCAGAAAGAGCCATTTTTTCCAACGGTTCATCGATTCGTTTTCACTCCGCATTTCGCCATCCACATTCCGCGATGCAATCTAGGGTCTTCCCATCGCCTTTTCAAGTTGGGCCGCATCGACCTTGTAATCATAAAGGGCCTGAACCTGAGAGGTCCTGGCATTGGTTAACAAGACCTGCGCGTCGGTCCGCTCCACCGAGGTTGCGATCCCCGCCTGAAAGCGCCCATTGGCCAACGCAAGGTTCTCCTCCGCCTGACGGACCACCAGATCGGAGAGGCGGACCCGCTCCCCCGCCTCCTGGAGATTCAAATAGGATTGGCGGACTTCTAGAAGAATCGTTTGACGAAGCGATTCCCGATTGGCCTGGATCGTCGTGAGAGTCGCGCGCGCTTCGGCGACCTGAGACCTCAGAAGATAGCCGGAAAAGAGGGGGAAGGTCAGATTCAATCCGACATCCCAATTCCAAACCAAAGGAAACTCCTGTCCACGGTAGTTGT
>JAHFEM010000291.1 GCA_023248505.1 Nitrospirota bacterium | reverse complement strand
AATCCGGATCGTGCGCCGGCGTCTTGCGACCCGGGATCAAAGTTCCGAAGGAAGAGGAGCCGAATCGTTTGACTCCGAACGAGCTCACGATTTATCAGAAGATGATGAAGGAGAATATTTCCCCTCGAGAGATCGAAAAGGTAATCGGAAAAGAGCTCAAACCGAAAAACGTCGGGTATTTTTCGGTGTACGGGACGGAGTGCAAGAGCGACCCGCAATCGGCAGACCGGATACGGGAACTCTATGCCAATGAGAAAGGGGAAATCAAACGCCTTCGGATCATTTTTATCGACAACGATTGGTGGAGAATTATTCCCCACAAGTTGATGGCGTTTAAAAAACGGGGGCTTTATTGTTCCTCCGAGCCGATCAACGGGCAGCTGATCGCGACTCGGGATATGAGCCTGGACGGACCCGAAGAAAATGGGAGTACGCCGAACCGTCCGTTTCGGAGAACGTTGAAGAAATTTCCCTGCGTGCCAGATGAGTGCCCGGTGTATCAAAACGGGTATTGCAGGCTCTCCGGTTTGATGAACTTCCTCATCGTTGGCGTGCCTGGAACGGACATCTGGCGGCTTCCGACGAGCTCGTGGCATTCCGTCCGAGGAGTCATGGAAAAGATCGTCCGTTTTAATAAAGCGCTTTCCAAGATGGGGGGCTCTCTTATCGGAATTCCGTTCTGGCTTTTTAAATACGAGTCGGAAGTCGCAGGTTGGGACGCGAAGAAGAAAACAAAGATCCGGCTTAAACAGTGGCTTTTCGGAATCGACTGCCCGGAGCTGCCCCTGTCGGATTTAATGGTGAAACACGCGGGTTTCGACATCAGTGAAGCGGTTCAATTGCGGATGGCGCCGAACCGTCCCGCCGTCGGGGATCCTGGAAACAGTGTCCCGGCCGTTTCTTCAGAGCCTGAGCGAGTGGATGGAACCGATAAGAAAGATATTCCGACCGACCGTAAAATCGAACCCCCGACCAGCGTCACGCCGGAGGTCAAGGAGGAACATCCGGCGTCATTAGAGGGCGAAGACAAGGCAAAATCGATTCCGCTGTTTCCCGCGAATCATACGGAAGGTGAGATAGAACAGTTCAGAACGAAAATCCAGAACGAAGTCGAACCCCGGGGACCGGTTCCGATGGACTTTATCAATTTTCAAACGGGCCGGCTTCATAAGACGAGGATGAGCGATCTCACCCTCGACGAGCTCAGAAACCTCGAGCGAACGATCCAGGAATATAAAATCTCCCCATGGGAGCGCTGTTCATCCTGTCGGGGCCTTCTCTCACAGGCTGTAAAAGGATATTCGCTCAAGCATTTCCAAAAAGCGCTCTGCCGAGAATGCCAAAAGAAGGAAAAGGGCGCGTCTAACCTTCCTCCACAACTTTCGGTCGTCAGAAAACCGACCGGACAAATACTGGATGCAGGATTCTAAATTGACACATTCAGAGAGGTAGGTCCTTGCCTTTCGCGAGGGCCTGCCTCCAGGAGGTTCATTTGATCTCAAAACCATTGGATGAGATAAAGGAAATCCCGATCCAGGAAGTCGCAAGGCGCCTTGGATTGGAAGTAAAAGGACAGCTGGCCCACTGTTTCTCGCATAAACCCGATCGCAACCCTTCCCTTCGGTTGAACCTCAATAAAAACCAGTTTCACTGTTACGTCTGCCGGGGTGTCGGGGGATCGGTCATCGACCTGATCATGCAGGTCCTCGGTCTCGACTTTAAAGAGGCGATCTCCTTTCTCCAGGAAGGAAGGGAGCGGTACTCTTCAGAGAGGGTCCAGGAGCGGGTGAAAGCCGCGGTTTCAATCGATCCGGAGAGGAAGAGCGAGCTTCTTCAGGCGTTCATGAATGCGGCGCCGGTGGGGGAGGCGGGGATTCAATATCTCGCGTCGCGCGGAATCCGAAAAGAGATCATCGAGAAGATGAAAGTCGGGTATCTCTCTCCCGATCAGTACCTTTCGGCTTATCGGAGGTTTCGGGACCGATACGGGTTGGAGATCCTGAAGGCGGCCGGGCTGACCCACTTTTACATTTTCGCCAAACAGCAGCTGCCTTTCCTTCTCTTTCCCTACTATGTCGGTGGAAGGATACGATCGATTCAAGGCCGGTGCCTTTTGACCAAAGAGGAAGCGGTCACACAGAGGGTGAAGCGCTTTGCGATGACCGAACGGGCGGCTTATTTCTATCACCATGACCTCATCGCGGAATCGCCGGTCCTCTTCATCTGCGAGGGGGAGATCGATACCCTGACGATACTCCAGTTGGGGTTTCCCGCGATCGGCAGTCCCGGAACGTGGGGTTTTGACGAGCATTGGCTCGATCTCTTTGCAGGCAAAACAGTGGTCCTCTGCCTGGACCCCGATCCCGCCGGCGAAAAGGCCGCTGCATGGGTCGGGGAGGAGTTGCACCAAAGAAACAGCTTGTGTCTGAAACTGCATCTGCCCGCGGGATGCGATATCAACGAATACATCAGAAAGGGGGGATATATTGGAAGCGCTCAATCTGGAACGACTCAACCCTGAGCAGAAAGAAGCAGCGCTTTCTCGAGGCTGTCCGCTTTTGGTGCTCGCCGGCCCGGGAACGGGGAAGACCCATACGATCGCGACCCGGATCGCAGCCTTGGTACAGGAGGGCGAGGACCCTGAAAAGATTCTCGGCATTACCTTCACCAATCGGGGAGCCCAAGAGATGCGGGACCGAATTCTCTTCTTGATCGGCAAACGTCTCTCTTGGATCCGAACGATACACGGCGCCTGCGCGCAGATTCTGAGGATGCATATTCACAAGCTCGCAGGATACAGCGGTGCGTTCAATATCGCTTCCACAGAACAGTCAAATAAGATTCTAAAGGATACGATCCGCGAGCTCGGTCTGAATGAGGCCGCGTTGGACCTGTCCGAACTCGCCAGCCGGATCGGCCGGGTGAAGGCTCAATATCATCCTTCGGAAGGCCTGGCTCAGGAGAAAAGCGATTTCGTCGAAATATTCAACCTCTACCAGGAGCGGATGCGTCTTCAAGGATGCATCGACTTCAATGATCTAATCTACCTCACCCTTCGGCTCTTTACGGAGGATGCGGCGATATTGGGCGAGGTCCGAGCTTTCTGGAACCATTTGATCGTGGATGAGGTCCAGGACGTCGACCTCGCGCAGTACCATCTGATTTCCCTCCTGGGAAAAGACCGGGGAATCGTGGTTGTGGGAGATGACGACCAGTCGATCTACTCATTCAGGTCGGCCACCCCGGACGTCCTAAAACGTTTTGTCGCCGATTTTTCACCGAAGATCATCACGTTGAATGCAACCTTCCGCCTTCCGAGGTCGGTCGTGACCGCGGCGGCGGCGTTGATCAAGAACAACTTTACACGGTTTCAAAAAGAGCTTTCCTCTGTCAGGGAAGAAGAAGGGACCATCGAGATTCGAGGGTTTGGGTCGGAGACCGAAGAGGGAGAGTTCGTCGCGCGGGAGATTCAGGCGCATCTTCAACGGGGCGTTCCTCCCGAAGAGATCGCCATCCTCGCCCGGCGTCATGTTCAGCTGGCCCAGGCCGAGGGGGCTTTGAATCGCCTGAACATACCCTGTCGTAAAGCAGGGGATCGCTCCTTCTACGACCATCGGGAAGTCCGCGATATGTTGGCTTTGATCACGGGTGTCGCCCTTCCGGAGAACACGTTGACGTTTGAGCGCATACTCAAGTTGGAGTCCGGGGTCAGCGCACGGGTGGCCGATCTTTTGGAGGATCTTGCGGAGCGGGAGGGGGTCTCCCTGAATCATGCGGCTGAAATGGCGGTCGAAAATGACTATGTTCAAGGAGAGGCGCGAGAAAGCCTCGTTCGATTGTCTGACCGACTGGGCCGGTTGAGGGGCAGAATGGCCGACCTTTGTATTTCGGATTTGATGCGGGCGGCCGCGGTCGAATTCGGATACGTCGGTTATCTCCAGAAATTCGGTAAAGGAAAAGAGGACGTCAATAAGCGGATCGGGTATTTAAAGGAACTCGCTCAGATGGCCGACCAATTCGAGCTGAGCGCCGGCCCGAATCTGATCAATTTCCTAAACGAGATGGCGATCTCGGCGATCCAGGGTGGCGTGCCGAAAGAGAAGAAGGGAATCAGACTGATTACATTACATGGCGCAAAAGGATTGGAGT
>JAHFEM010000014.1 GCA_023248505.1 Nitrospirota bacterium | reverse complement strand
GAAGGGAAAATGGCGATGGCGGGGAAGCTCGGGAAAGAGCTGACGGTGGAGCAGGGGCAGGAGGTGGCGCGGATCACGCTGCTCAATGCGCTGGCGGTCATCAAGGCCGAGCTCGGCTCGCTGGACGGGATCAAAAAAATCGTCCGAATCGGCGTTCACGTCGCCTCCGCCGAAGGGTTCACGCAGCAGCCGTCGGTCGCGAACGGCGCGTCGGATCTGCTGGTTCAAATCTTCGGCGAGGCCGGGCGTCACGCGCGCCTGGCGCTGGGCGCGGCCGAACTGCCGCTCGGCGCGCCGGTGGAGTTGGAGATGATTGTCGAAGTTAGGTGACTCCCGCTTACTGCAAGTTTACTTGGATCTCTGCATGCGACCGCAGCCGCGCCAGATATTCCACCTCCTTTGTCATCCTTTTCTCTTCGCTTAAGATTTTCCGGATCGCCGGTTCAACCTCCTCCTGCTTCTTTCCGTCGAACTCAGCCGCGTGTTCTTGGTAGTATCGCGCGACCTCCTTCGGGGTGATGAAGACAAACGCATAGATCCGCTCCTGAAGAATTTTCTCCACCCAAAGCTGCTCGCCGATCTCTCGCTTCAATTCGTCCAAAGAAAGACCGGTCTTACGGAGGGCCTCCTGCAGAGCGCTCTCGGTTTTGAACCGCTCACGAAGCTCTTTCAAACGCTGCTGAACCTCGGCCTCCGTGGGTCCTTGAAGAACAAACCGATGGGCTTCAAATCGAAGAAGCCGGTTGTCGATGACCCGTTCCAACTGCTTTTTTAAATCCTCTCCCGATCCATTCTCTCCCGGACGCTCAAAAAAGGTTTGGTCGCGCTGAAGATCGGAGAGGAAAATAATCCGGCCGTTGAGGGTCGCCGCAATCCGCTCGACCGGCTCCGCGGCGAATCCAAAAGAAGAAAACGCCAGAAAGAATGTAAGAAGAATTGAAAACACGCGGGTCATTTATGCCAGGATTACCTCTGTCCGGGTGAGGAGATCGTGCAGTGTTCTTTTCTTCTTCTCGAAGATTGCAATAAGGAACCCGAAGCCGAAGAAGAAGCTTGAGAGAAAGTAGCCGAACGACCGCAGCAACGATCGAAACGGGGAGAGGGGCATGGCTTCGGATGTGATGACCTTGATGCGAATGAGCATTTTGGCCGGTGTTTGGCCGCCATACGCATGAAAGAAGGTGAAGTAACCGAGGAAGAGACAAAACCAGGCGGCCACAAAGGAAGCGATGAGGGGAACCAGCGAACCGGTCTGGGAAAGGGAGAAGCGATCTCCCATCGCAAGGCGGATCGCCAGAAAACCGACGAGCATGAGAATAAGATAAAGCAATTCGAGAATAAAAAAATCGATGAGAAAAGCAACGGCGCGCCGGAGAAAACCGGCCGGTCGGACAGAGGCGGGCTGAAGGGGCGCCTCGGGGGGAGACGGCGCGGGTGAAGCCTCAGGTACCTCTTCCGCCAACGGCGGATCAACGTTCTCCATCATCTCTCCCCTCGATCTCATACTGAACGACGGCCAGCGCGGCCAGGGCGGCCGTCTCGGCCCGCAGAATTCTCGTCCCCAGCGAGAGCGCCTGGTATCCCATTGCACCAGCGGCATCCACCTCCGCCTTCTCCCATCCCCCTTCCGGTCCAATCAGAAGGACCCCTTCTCGGGGGTCAGAAGCGATCGCCGCTGCAATCCGGCGCCGGGGCGACTGCGCCGGCATTCCTTCCCAAAAAATCAGCTTCAAGCCGTAGCCGGCCGTTCTTGTGAGAAACGCCAGCAGCTCGGTCGGTTGATCCAGAACAGGGAGGGTCCAGCGCGCCGACTGTTGAGCCGCCTCCGTTACAATCTTATTCCAGCGTTCATGTTGGTGGGCCAGCCGGTCCGCTTTGGGCCGGATAACCGCCCGCTCGGTGATCAGCGGCGTGATCCGGGCCACCCCCAGCTCGGTTGCTTTCTGCAAAATCCACTCAATCTTCTCCCCCTTCAGCAGACCGATTCCGAGGTGGAGCGTCGGAAGGGGAAAGCGCGGGGGGATCTCCTCCTGCAACACCTCCAGGGTCAATCGGGCCGGACGCGATTCGACCAGCCGGGCGGTATACCGCTTCGGCTGCTCATCGACCAAAAGGAGCGTTTCTCCTTCTTGAGAACGGAGAACATCACGAAGGTGATGGGCCAGACGATCTTGGATAATGATCTTTCCATGATCGACCTGCTTTGATTGGATAAAATAGACGGGCATGAGAAGTGAAGCCTTCAGCGATCAGAAATCAGCGAAAAATTAGAGGAAGAATCATTTGCTTTCTTTATTCTGACTAACGGCAGAAGCTGAACGCTGACAGCTTTTTTTACTCGAACAGGTTCTTCACCTTTTCGAAAAGTTTGCCTGAATCGGGATCGATCGTCTCTCCGCTGATCTTTGCGTACTCTTCCAGGAGCTCGCGTTGCTTGGCCGTTATTTTATTGGGAATCTCGATCTTGATTCGAACAAGCTCATCGCCGATCCCGTATCCCCGGATATTCGCGAAACCGAGCCCCTTCAGCCGAAAGGTCTTTCCGTTGGGCGTGCCGGGCGGAATCTTGACGGCGGTCGGCCCCTTCATGCTCGGCGCCTCCACTTTTCCGCCAAGGATCGCTTTCACAAAACTAATGGGCACCTCGCAGAGAATGTGATCCCCCTCCCTCGAAAATTGAGGATGCTCCTCGACGGTGATGACCACGTAGAGATCCCCCATCGGCCCTCCGTTTGCTCCCGGCTCTCCCTCGCCGGTGACGCGCAGTCGGGAGCCGGTCTCAACCCCCGGCGGAATCTTCACGGAAATGGTCTTATCGCGTGCGGTATACCGCTCTCCTCGGCATTGAGGACAGACTTCGGAAACGATCCGTCCCTCTCCCCGGCACTGGCTGCAGGTGCGGCTGACCGCAAACATCCCTTGCTGGAACCGGAGCTGCCCGGCGCCGCCGCAGGTCGGACAGACCTTGGTGGCTCCCCCTTTGGCGCCGGTTCCTTTGCAGGCGCCGCAAGCTTCGGGGCGGCGTAATCGGATCTTCGCCTCCTTCCCGAAATAAGCCTCATCAAAGGTGATGGTCATGTTGTAGCGGAGATCGTTCCCCCGCTGCGCCCGCGTGCGCCCCCGTCCTCCCGTCGAAGCGCCGAAGAACTCTTCAAAAATGTCGCCGAAGATATCGGAGAAGCCGCCCTGATTGAAATCAAAACCGCCCGCGCCGCCGCCGGCCGGTCCGGCATGGCCGAAGAGATCGTAACTCTTCCGCTTCTCAGCGTCGGCCAATACACTGTAGGCCTCATTGATCTCCTTGAACTTCCCTTCGGCTGTTTTATCATCCGGATTACGATCGGGATGGTATTTCAGGGCCATCTTGCGGTAGGCCTTCTTGAGCTCTTCTTCCGATGCGCTCCGCTCGACACCGAGGACTTCGTAATAATCTCTTTTATTGTTGGCCACAGAACTCCCTGACACGGAAGTAAGCTTTCAGCGATCAGCCATCAGCATCCAGCTACTTCAATTAGAATTTAAAGCTGACGGCTAAACGCTGACAGCTGATCGCTTTCCCTCTACTTTTTGTCCGTTTCCTCAAATTCGGCGTCGACGACATTTTCGTCGCGTTTGGTCTCTTGTCCGCCCGCGGCCCCTCCGTCGCCGCCGGCCGGCCCGGCCTGGGCGCCTGCCCCGGTTTTCTTATACATCTCTTCGGCCAATTTGTGAGAGGCCTTGGAGAGATCGGAGATGGCCGACCGAATTTCGTCGACATTATTCGATTCCATCGCCTTTCGAGCCTGGGTCAGCTTCTCCTGGATCTGGCCCTTCTCATCGGCGGAAACCCGATCGCCGAAATCGGCCAGCGATTTTTCGGTGGCATAGATAAGGCTATCGGCTTCGTTTCGGACCTCGATCAGCTCTTTCTTTTTCTTATCTTCTTCCGCGTGGGCCTGGGCGTCTTTGACGAGTTTGTCGATCTCTTCTTTATTCAGACCGCTGGAGGCGGTGATTCGAATCGACTGCTCTTTTTGCGTCGCCATATCCTTTGCAGAAACATGGACGATGCCGTTCGCGTCGATGTCGAAGGTCACCTCGACCTGAGGAATCCCGCGCGGCGCCGGGGGAATACCGATCAAATCGAATTGACCCAGCAGCTTATTATCGGCCGCCATCTCCCGCTCCCCTTGGAAAACGCGGATCGTCACCGCCGTCTGATTATCGGATGCGGTGGAGAAAACCTGGCTCTTTTTCGTCGGGACGGTGGTGTTCCGGTCGATGATCCGGGTGAAAACCCCGCCGAGTGTTTCGATGCCCAAAGAGAGCGGCGTCACGTCGAGGAGAAGGACATCCTTCACCTCCCCCTTCAACACCGCCGCTTGGATGGCCGCCCCGACGGCAACCACCTCATCCGGATTAACCCCTTTGTGAGGCTCCTTGCCGAAGAACTGTTTGACCACCTGCTGAACCTTCGGCATTCGGGTCATTCCGCCGACGAGAACCACCTCGTTGATCTCCGCCGCCGACAATCCGGCGTCGGCCAGCGCCTTCCGGCACGGCTCGACGCTTCTTTGAACAAGCGGATCAACGAGCTGCTCCAGTTTCGATCGGGTCAATTTAACTACGAGGTGCTTCGGCCCGGTGGCATCGGCCGTAATAAAGGGAAGGTTGATTTCGGTCTCCATCGCCGTGGAAAGCTCGATCTTCGCCTTTTCCGCCGCTTCCTTCAGCCGCTGGAGGGCCATCCGATCCTTTTTCAGATCGACTCCATTCTCTTTCCGAAACTCCTCGATCAGCCAATCCATGATCGCCAGATCGAAATCATCTCCGCCGAGATACGTATCGCCGTTCGTTGACTTGACTTCAAAAACCCCTTCGCCGATCTCCAGGATGGAGACATCGAATGTTCCGCCTCCCAGATCATAGACGGAGATCCGCTCATCCTTCTTCTTATCCAATCCGTACGCCAGGGAGGCCGCCGTCGGCTCATTGATGATCCGAAGGACCGTCAGGCCCGCGATCTGGCCGGCATCTTTGGTCGCCTGCCGCTGGCTGTCGTCGAAGTAGGCCGGGACGGTGATGACCGCCTCGGTAATCTTCTCGCCCAGAAAGGCTTCGGCATCTTGCCGTAATTTCTGTAAGATCATGGCGGAAACTTCGGGAGGGCTGTAGGCCTTTCCCTGAATTTCAACGTGCGCATCCCCGTTGGAAGCGCGAACGATCTTATATGGAAGGCGCTTCATCGCCTCCTTGACCTCCGGCGAATCGTATTTCCGCCCCATCAACCTTTTAATTGAGTAGATGGTGTTGGTCGGATTCGTCACCGCCTGCCTTCGAGCGATCTGTCCGACCAGCCGTTCCCCCTTGTCGGTGATAGCGACGACAGAAGGGGTCGTCCGGCTTCCCTCCGCATTCGGAATCACCTCCGGCTCTCCGCCGGTGACCACCGCAATACAGGAGAACGTCGTCCCCAAATCAATCCCAATTACCTTTGCCATTGTCTCCTCCTTTAAGAATTCGCACGAGTCCGGAATGCACGCCCCTGCGGTGTCAATAACACCACGGATACCACCCACGCATTAGTAAAGACGCGCCGACTTCATCATTTAATTTCCCGCCAGGTCAGGCATCCCGGGAGAGGGCGGATACCTCCGCCTGGCTGCCCTTCGACGCCCCCGCCTCTCTTACCCTTTACGAGGGAGGCGCCTTCTTCTTAGCGATCATCACCAAAGAAGGACGGAGAACACGCTCATTAAAATAATAGCCTTTTTGAGTCTCCCCGACCACCTGATTCTCTTTTGCATCGGAACCCTCGTCCACCTCAACCTGTCCGATCGACTGGTGGAGAAAAGGATCGAATGGTTGATTGAGGCTCTCGATCGGAACAACCCCGAACTTTCCCAGCATCGAGAGAAACTGCTTGTAAATAAGTTCCACCCCCTCCATCATCCGATCAAAATCCCGCGTCTCCCTGGAATGGGAAAGGGCTCGATCCAAATTATCGATAACGGGGAGAAGCTCTCTGATTAATTTTTCATTGGCATATTTTAGCGCTTCGGCCTGATCTCTTTGCGCCCGTTTTTTGTAGTTTTCAAAATCAGCCAGGGTCCGCAGGTAGCGATTTTGGGCCTCCCGGGCCTCTTGTTCCTTTTTTTCATAACCGGCACGAAGCGTCTCGATGACGCTTTCAGGCGACTCCGGAGCCTCCTCAGCGGTCGCCGGGCCTTTCCCCTCAGGGGAAGCCGCTTTCGATTCTTCAGATTGTCTTTTTGGGTCTACTGGCTTATCTTCTTCCTGCTGGTTCAAGAGAACACCTCACTTCCCTGCCTCCCTCTGAGAACATCGGTGAGAGGAGAGGAATCATTTAGTTTTCCCCCAAGGAAGATTTCTCTTCCATGGAAGATTCTTCTAGCAGCCGACTGACCTTCTTGGCCGTCGAGTCGACCAGCGGAATAATTTTAGAGTACTCCATTCGGGTCGGGCCGAGAATCCCCACGGTCCCTAAGATCTGATCCCCCCTTTTATAATGGGAGACCACCAAGCTGCAATGGTGATCGCCTAAAAAGGGGTTCTCGGAGCCGATGTAGACCTGGACCCCTTCCGTTCCGATATACTTATCAAGAAGCTGAACGATAACTTCCTTCTCTTCAAACGCGCTGAGCAATCCCTTCATTACTCGAAAATCGGCAAAATCGGGAAGATCAAGCATGTGGGACGCTCCATCCATGTAGAGCTCCGCATCAACTCCTCCAGGGCTGCCATCAATGAATGTCCGCCGCGTCAGCTCCAGGACCTCGTGGAGAAGGTGATCATAGAGGTCCTTCATCTTTTGCATCTGCTTCAACAGCTTCTGGCGGATCTCCTGAAGGGTCAGTCCCGAATAGAGACCGTTGAGGGTGTCGGCAATCTTATTTAAATCTTTTTGAGAGAGATCTTCGGGAACTTCAAAAAATTTATTCTGAATGAAACCATCCTGAGAGATGCAGACCGCCATAACGGAACTCTTTCTCAGCCGGACAAACTCCACCTGTTTGATTCGAGTCGATGAAAACTTGGGGGCGGTCACGACCGCGAGATATTGCGACACGCCCGAGAGGAGTTTAGAAGTGTCTTGCAAGAGCGCTTGAATTGTCTCTCGCTGGACCAAATGCTCGGCCTGGCCGAGCATTTCATCTCGATCATTCAACAGTCCCGCATGTTGAAAAAGATGATCGACGTAGAAACGATACCCCTTCTCCGTCGGAATCCGCCCAGCCGATGGATGCGGCTGCATTAAAAACCCTTGCGCCTCCAAATCCGCCATGATATTTCGAATGGTGGCGGGGCTGACCCCCATATCAAAACTGCGCGTGATGCTTTGCGAGCCGACCGGAAACGCCGTTTTGATATAAGAGAAGACAATGGCCTTTAAAACATAGGTGCTGCGATCATCAAGGGGCATCTCGTTCTATTCAAAACTCCATGATAACTATACAATTTCTATCTTAGCACTCTCATAATCAGAGTGCCAGTACCCTATCAAGATCCACCCCGCCCTGTCAAGCAATTTCCCCTGTTTTCCCTGATAAAACGGGTGCTACGCCCGGCCAGACGAACATCATGAAGCGCCCCGATCCGCGAAAAACAAAGATGGAAGTCGACTCAATTCAGATTATAAATAATCATGAGCCCTTCCAACGTCAAGGTGGGCCTTATTTTCTGGATCGCGTTGCATTCCGGAGCGATGAGAGTAGAAAGTCCCCCGGTGGCCACCACAAGCGCTTCCGTCCCGATTTCCAGACGAATGCGGTGGACAATCTCATTGACCAGCCCGACATATCCGAAGATCATTCCCGATTGTATGCTGCTGACGGTATCTCTACCTATGATGCTCTTCGGTTTGATCAACTCGACCCGAGGAAGTTTGGCGGCGCGGGAAAAGAGGGCATCCGCCGAAATGATCAGGCCGGGGGCGATCGCCCCGCCGAGGTAGTCGCCCGTTTCCGAGACGACACAGAATGTGGTCGCCGTTCCGAAGTCGACGATGATGACCGGGCCGCCGTAAAGATGGTAAGCGGCCGCGGCATTTACAATCCGGTCGGCGCCGATCTCTTTCGGCTGGTCATACCGGATCCGAAGCCCGCTTTTCAACGAATGGGTCACGACCATCGCCTCCAGCGAGAAGTACTTTCGGGTCACCTCTTGGAAAACCGGCGTCAACGGGGGGACGACACTGGAGAGGATCACCCCTTTTACCTTCGAAATGGGGATTTTTTGGGCGTGCAGAAGGTCGATGAGCAGAATTCCGTACTCATCGGCCGTCTTGTGAAGGTGGGTTGCGACCCGCCACTCCCCGATGAGCTTTTTTCGATCAAAGATGCCCAACACCACATTGGTGTTTCCGACATCGATCACCAGCAGCATCGATTGTTCTCGTTGCGGTCTCATATCGGCCTTAAGCAGGAGCGATTCGTCCTTGGGCGGAAGGGTCTTCCACCTCTCGAAGGTGGGTCACATCTCCGACCAGAATCCGCCGCTGGTTTCCATCTCCCATCCGGATCAGCAGCGCCCCGTCTTCCTGGAGATCCTCCGCCCAACCTTCAAACTCCTGACGGGCGGTCTGGACCCGAACCCGTCTTCCCAATGTCTGACAATGCTGCCGGACGGCTTGGATCAGGAGAGTCTTTCCATTTCCGTCCTCCACGAGGC
The DNA here is from genome assembly GCA_023248505.1 of Nitrospirota bacterium. Classification (GTDB taxonomy): domain Bacteria; phylum Nitrospirota; class Nitrospiria; order SBBL01; family Manganitrophaceae; genus Manganitrophus. Next base: position 3,529 of record JAHFEM010000014.1, on the reverse strand, counting down.
GATATTGTTCCGCCAATCGATTGAAGATCTCAATCAAGAGGTCGGTTCGATCGACCGGATGGCCGAGAGCAATCTGGAGGGAGGTGGCGATCTTCTGAAGCTCCGGCGGGAAACCGGCCAGGTCGATATTCACGTTGACCCCGACGCCGACCACCAAGGGAGGGGTCTGCTCTCCCCTCACTTCGGATTCCAACAAAATACCGGCCAGTTTTCTGTCGTTTAAGACGATATCGTTCGGCCACTTGATCTGAACGGCCAATCCGGTGACCCGGTGGATCGCCTCGATAAGGGCCACCGAGGTCGCCAGCGAGAAGAGGGGAAAGTCGCGCACCGGTTGATACGGACGGAGCAAAAGGGAGAAGTAAAGATTTACTCCTCTCGGTGAAAACCACGCTCGGCCGAGGCGCCCCTTCCCTTTTTCCTGGGCTTCGGCCAGGATTACGACGCCGCTCGGAAGACCTTGTGACGCCATATCGAGCGCCACCCGGTTGGTGGAATCGACCCGATCAAACAGCATGATTTCCCGCACCCACTCGCGAACCTTGGTGTGACTGAGACAGTGATTTTCAATTTTATCCAGATCCAAATCCAGCGCCACGCTTTCTCCTATTTCTTTTCCGAATGGGGTTTGATTTCGAGGCTGATATCGACCGCCGGCGCCGAGTGGGTCAACGCCCCCACCGAAATCATGTCGACGCCGCATCCGGCGATCGCCGCCACGTTTTCCAATCGAACGCCGCCGGAGACCTCGATCGTCACGCCGGGCGCGCTTTTTCGGATCAGTTCAACCGCTTCTTTTATTTCAGCAAGGGACATATTGTCGAGGAGGATGATTTCCGCGCCGCTCTGGAGCGCCTCCCGGACCTCCACGAGGGTCGTCGTCTCCACCTCGATCTTGAAAGGATGAGGAACCGAAGCGCGCGCTTCTTTAATCGCCTTCGCAACCCCCCCCGCCAGGGCGATATGATTGTCTTTGATCAGGACCAAATCGCCCAGGTGGAACCGATGGTTCCAGCCGCCGCCGAGCCGAACCGCCTCTTTCTCCAGCATCCGGAATCCCGGGGTGGTTTTCCTTGTATCGACGATCCGCGCCCCGGCGCCCGCCGCCTGATCGACAAACCGCCGGGTCAGGGTGGCAATTCCAGAGAGGCGCTGGAGAAAGTTCAGCGCGGTCCGCTCCCCTTTGAGAAGGAGTCGGCCGTCGCCATAGATCGACGCGATCGAATCGCCCGGCTTCGCCCTCTGCCCGGGCGCGATGTTCAGCGCGACACGGAGGGTCGGATCCAAAAGCTCGAAGACGGCCTGAAAAACGTCAAGCCCCGCCGCGACCAACTCCCCCTTGGCAATCACTTCTCCGACGGCGGGGATCGGACCGTGGAAGAGCGCTTCGGTCGTTCGATCGCCATAAGCAAGGTCCTCGGCGAGGGCGCGCTGGACCAGTTCTCTTAAGAGAAAGGGCTCAATCATTTGGACTCAGAAAGCATTTCCAGAATCTGCTCGTAATTCTTCCTGACCTTTTTGTGAAGCTCATGTTTTTCGTCCATCTGACGATCAACCTTGTTATAGGCTTCCGGGGCTTTGGTACGAAAATTATTATCATCAAGTCTCTTTTGCAGGGCCTCTTTCTCTTTTTCAAGTTTTGAGAGGACTTTTTCAAGACGTTCTTTTTCTTTCTGCAATCTTGTTTCATCCAAAGGGATGTAAATGGCGGCTTCCTTGGTTAGGACGGTAGTTGCCATCTTGGGTCTTTCCAGCCCGGCTCCAATAGTCACGTTGGAAATACGGGCCAACCTTTTAATATAGGGAACATACTCCCTATAACGATCTTCGTTTTGCTCAATGGTTGGGCTGATGAAGAGAGAGAGCTCCTCTGAAGGAGGAATATTCATTTCTCCCCGAAGGTTTCGGATCGCGTCGACCGTCTCAATGATCCTCTCAATGCCTCTTTCCGCTTGCTGTGTAGTGAGGGTCTCATGGTGCTTTTCAATATTCCATTCCCCCGACCGGTCTTTTGCATATTGGTCATGGCGGGTCTCAGGATAGGAGGCAATGGCGAGACTCCTTACTTTTTCTGAAAAATAAGGACGGAGCTCTTCGGTGATGAACGGCATGAAGGGATGCAGAAGGCGGAGGATCGTCTCAAAAGTTCCACGAAGTGTTTTACGCGTTCCCCGTTTTTGCGCGTCGTCCCCCTCCAGAAGATCAACCTTGATCAATTCCAGGTACCAGTCACAGAACTCATGCCAGACGAATTGATAAAGCACCGCAGCAGCCTCATCAAATCGATAATTTCCGAGAGACTCATTTACCAAGTCGGTCGCCCTCTGAAGGCGAGTTTGAATCCATCGGTCGGCAATAGAGGTAGATACCGGCCCCTCCAGGGAATGTTCTTCTTCGGGGAGATTCATCAAGATAAATCGCGCGGCGTTCCAGAGCTTGTTGGCGAAGTTCCGGTACCCTTCGATCCGCTCCTCGGCAAGCTTCACATCCCGCCCCGGCGAGGCCATCGCGGCGAGAGTGAATCGGAGGGCGTCGGTCCCGAACCGGTCCATGATTTCAAGCGGGTCGATGACGTTCCCCTTCGACTTGCTCATCTTCTGCCCCTCGGCATCGCGGACGAGGGCATGGATATAGACATCCCGGAACGGAACCTCCTTCATGAAATGAAGCCCCATCATGATCATCCGGGCCACCCAGAAGAAGAGGATGTCGAAGCTGGTCACGAGCGTGGAGGTCGGATAGAAGCGTTTCAACAGCCGCTCCGCCTCTTCGCGCTTCTGAGGACGGGTGGCCGCTTCATTTTCTAGGCCATCAGGCTGCTGCTCCGCCGGCCAGCCGAGGGTGGAGAAGGGCCAGAGCGCCGAGGAGAACCAAGTATCGAGGACGTCGGGATCTTGCCGCAGCTCGGTCGATCCGCAGCGGGGACATTTTTCCGGCGGGGTTCGAGAGACGATCGGCTCTTTGCATTCGACTCGGCATTGCCCGACATCGTTCCCCACACAGTACCAGGCCGGGATCTGATGCCCCCACCAGATTTGCCGGGAGATGCACCAGTCCTGGATGTTCTCCATCCAGCCGAAGTAGTTCGGCTCCCAGCTTTCCGGAATCAGCCGGATCTTTTTCCGGCGGACCGCGTCGATCGCCGGCTGCGCGAGCGAATTCTTCGGGTCGTTGATCCGGACATACCACTGCGTTGAGAGGAACGGCTCGACGACCGTCTTGCAGCGATAACAGCGCCCGACGGCGTGGGCATGCTCTTCAACACCGCGAAGGAATCCCTGCCGTTCGAGGTCTTGGACGACCTGACTTCGGGCCTCGGCAATCGTCATCCCGCCATATCGCCCGGTCCGCGGCGTCTTCGCGAGGTGTGCATCCTGCGTCAGGATGTTTTCGAAAGGGAGCTGATGGCGTTTTCCGATCGCCTCATCGTTGAAGTCGTGCGCCGGGGTCACCTTCACCGCGCCGGTCCCGAAGGTCCGGTCGACCACCGGGTCGGCGATGATCGGAATCTCCGCCCCGGTCAGCGGGA
>JAHFEM010000290.1 GCA_023248505.1 Nitrospirota bacterium | reverse complement strand
GCGACGGAGAGCTCAACCGCCGCTCCCCCCTTATCGATCACCTCGTAAATTTCCGCGTCGGTAAGGCCCTGGACCTCACTGCTCGTCAGATCGGAAGGATGCGGATCGAGATTGTCTGCATTAACGCCGTTCCCCTTACCGGAAAGACCATGGCAGACCGCACAATAGTGATTGAAAATATGTTTTCCTTGGGAAGGGTTTCCTTTAGGCGGAGGAGCGGAAGGGGGCTCTTTCTTAGGAGAAGCCCCTTGCACAGAGAGGGACGTGGTCAAAAAAAGGAAAAAAAGGAGGCCGACTAGAATAAAACGTTTTCTCTCAAACAATCTTTACTCCCTCATCATCATAGAAGAAGCGACCAAAAACCATCCCTGGATGTAGATGAGATGCGGTGAGGGATGGAAGCCAGGGGATAAACCCTGTTGATATTCGGCATGGAAGGAGAGTAACGATGTATCCAATCCATAAACAGCGAGAACAATGTAGCTCCACGGCGAATGGAGATGGCCTTCCGGCCCTTCTTTAAGGATTAAATAAATTTAGAATGAGTGAGCTACACTGAAGTAGAACGTCCGGTTACAACCCCAAAATGTAACGGGACACACAACGATTTAAGCAACACAACACCGTGATTTCTTTTGAAGATTCGCTCTTATAGCATACATTCAAAAGCTTGTCAATACTTTTTTGGCCTTTTCCAGCCGAGACCGAAACACCTGTTGGAAACGCGCTGCCGCATCGTAACGAACCCTCCTCTGACCTCACTCGCTCTACCGTCGAACAGTGTAAATGATCACGAGGCCGGATCGATTGAGCAAGTCTTTCCCCACCATCGATCAGATTCCGTGCAGATGCTTCTCCGAGTCGCCGAAGCTAATGACTAGATGGTCGTATTCTCTTCGATCTTTCCTCAATATCGATGCGTTGTTCACGGCATCTCTTTTGCTTTTCCAATTAGGCGAGAAAACCATCTGCGCGGAGATGATTTTCTTGAACGATTATAATGGAGGTGAACGATGCATTACGTTCCATGGATCAATTTTATTTTGGGGCTTTGGCTCATCATTTCTCCTTTCCTACTTGGGTATAGCAATGTCCGACCTGCGATGTGGAACGAGATTATTATCGGCGTCTTGGTGCTTATCTTTTCAAGTACGATGGGTGCTTCGCTCACCGATCGGACAACATCTTACCGGTCCGGCGAGCAACGCGGCAGGGCATAGGGGGGAGAAGATCGAGGGATTTAAAAGTAATGGCCGGGAATCCCCCGGCCGCTACTTTTTCACATTTATTGAGGATACCGCGTCTTGACTGTCACACGGCTGCGCCTTACCTGAGGGAGAAGGGCGCTGTTAATGTAGGAGTCGGAGATAACCTGCGCGGTCTGATGGGGCTCAATAAATTTATTCGCCACATTGCTGGCCAGCGGTTTATTCTCTTCATCCAGAAGGTCATAATAAACAAAAACCCTCTTTCGGACATCGGAATGGTTTTGGAGTGTCGCTTTCCAGACGAATTTCGTTTTCCCTATGAGTTCCCATACCTCATCAGAATGCCACTCATGGCTGAGGATTTCAATCTCGGGAGGAGACCGATCTTCCGCTGCTGCAAAAAGAGTCGATCCGACCAAGACGCCAAAGATTAAACAGAGGAAAAGCCGTCCGATTCCCGAACGCGTAAAATCCCGTTTGGACCGCCGCGGAGATCTCACTCGACGGCGCCGCCAAACCGATCAGCTTGGGCAGAAATGGGAAGAAACACGTATCGCATTTTCAATCAAGCATTCCTAATTTGAGTCGAGGAGATAGCCGAGGACGTCCTGTTCTCGAACCAGGACGACTTCCTCTTGATCAACTTCAACTTTCCTTGCGGAATACTTCTCATATAAAATATGATCCCCCGGCTTCAGGGTGGTCTTGACGAATTTCTTCTCTTTTATCTTCCCCTTTGCATCCTTTTCCTCCACCATTCTCCCTTCTCCGGCGGCGACCACTTTTCCGCTTTCGGGCCGCTCTTTCGCCGCATCCGGGATGATGATCCCCCCGGCGCTTTTTTCTTCCGCTTCATCCGCTTGGACCACAAGCCAATCCTGCAAAGGTTTCACCTTCATCTCAGCCTCCTCTTTATTGGTTAAAAGCAGTCTTATAAATAATCGATCCCGTCCAAAAGATCAAGGTCTCTCTACAAAGATCCTCATCGAAGCCATCCGCCGCTCCTAAAAAAGCAACGTCTGGTCTTGGGGCAACGGGTAGGTGACCTTCTTTCCCTCCACCTTGGCAAAAGAGGTGATCACGTGCGGCTTCACTTCTTTGAGCGAGAGAATATGGCAAACCGAAAACCCCCTCACCGAGAGCGCGTCGGAGATGAGCATCCGATGGCATCGCCACGGGACCGCCTCGGCGCACATCAATGCGGTTCTCTTTCCGAGGCGCTCCGATAGGAAGCGGTCCAGCCCTTCCTCAAATTCCCGCGTTTGCATGTAATCCGCATAGCCTCGGAAGCTGGCATTCCGCCAGGCCTGATTTGGAGAGCGGGGGTCGTTGCTCTTCCGGAGACCGCCGAGCGCCGGTTGATGGACATACCCTATCCGATGATTCGGGAGCAGAGACTGCAGATGCTCCCGATTAAAATGCGGGACGCGGCGAGACTTCGGCACGGTTCGGACATCCACCAAGCGCTCAATCCGATAATGCGTCAGCAGCGCCAGCAACGCTTCCTCCGTTCGGGTCGAGTGTCCGATTGTGTAGATGTCACACGCGCTCTGATCTTCCTCCTTCATAACCCCTCTGGACGCACCCGACTCAATCTCTCGCGGAGCGGTTCTCCGATTTGTTTTTTAAAGCTCATACGGATCGCTTCGCCCCCCCTACGTGGGGTTCTCGGATATACTTTGTGTTGATCTTTTCATTCTATCTCCATCAAAGCGGGGTTTACAACCTTGAAGGCGGTCTCCACTCGAATTCTTTTCTGGGGGTTCTTGATCACCTGGACAACCTGGAAGTCTTACTTTGATTCACTCGGGGGCGGGCTCCCCTATTTCATCTTTGCAGGCTACCTCCTTGCCCTCCTCTTCTCCTATCACGACCTGAAAAGGGGATTCCTTTTCTTTGCAACGCTCATGCTGACCTTTCGCTATTTTCACTGGAGGGTGCTTCATACTTTTCAATTTGAGGATCAACCAGGAACGCTCCTGAACTTTCTTCTCTTGACTGCAGAGATCCTGAGCGTTGCGGGTCTCTTCCTTCTTTCGTTTCAGATTGGAAAAGAGCAGGCAAAAAGAAGAACCCCCGTACGCCCCACGGAAGATCGACCTCCGGTGGATATTTTTGTGATGCTCTCCGACGAGCCGGCTGATGCGGTCGAGCGAATGCTGACAGCGTGCGCCGCCCTGGAATACCCCGCGGAGAGAAAACGTCTTTCTCTTTTGGATCAAAGCGGGCGTGAAGAGATTCGGGAGCTTGCCGATCGGTTTGAAGGCGACTACCTCAATTCCGTGCGAGGAAGCGGACGAAGCGCCCGACTGAATGATGCGCTGGGCCGCTCTTCAGCGGAGTGGATTCTGGTCCTCGACGTCAACCACATCCCCAGCCGGAGATTTCTCAAAGGAATTCTTCCCCGCTTGCAGGATGAGAAGACGGCCTTCGTGCAGACCGCTTCCCGCCTCGTTGTTCCCGATCTCTTTCAGCAAGCCCTCTTGCTGAACCGGGAGATCCCGCATGAGCAAGCCCTCTTTCTCCAACGAATCGAACCGGGGCTCGATCGCGCCGGAGCCGCCGTCTTTACGGGAAGCGGGGCACTGCTCCGCCGCACCGCGCTGATGGAGATCGGGGGTTTTCACGCGGAGGACGCAGAGGAAGGATTCCACACCTCCCTGGCGCTGCATCGGCGCGGCTGGCATTCGTCTTACTGCGATGAGGATTTGGCCGTCCGGCTCGCTTCGGAAAAGAGCGGCACATTTCTAAAACGCCGATTTGAACGATTGCGCTCCAGGCTCTCCCTTCTAAAGTTCAGCCTTCTCAACCGAGGGTCCCTCACAGCGGAGCAAACCCTCGGGTATGTGAGTCTCGCCCTTCCCTCTCTGCTTGGCCTCGCGCGTCTGATCTTCTTCCTCATGCCGCTGACTTTTGTCGTCGGCATGCCTCCGTTCCGGGCGCCGTTGGGGATG
>JAHFEM010000013.1 GCA_023248505.1 Nitrospirota bacterium | reverse complement strand
GGGGGGGGAGGATCGGCAGGATGCAGGGGCTGAGGACGGTCAGCGCCCCCGCCACAATGGCTAAAATTCCAAGCGTCCAGCTCATGATGACTTTTCCACGAGATCTGCTCTGTCCTTCTGAGCGGAGCGAAAGTTCTCTGTTTTCCCTTCGCCTGGGCCCAGCATGACAAACCGCCAGATCAGATTTTGTTAGAGGGTCTTTGTTCTAAATTAGCACATCTTTTTTGTTTTTTCATACGGTCCGGTTTCATCTTATCCATTCCGGCTTAGATTCCGGCGTACCATTCATAGCCTTGGTCTTCCCAGTAGCCCCCCTTGCCGTCGGCGATTGAATCGAAATTTTCAACCAGCTCGATTCGCATGACATACTTCGCCATCTTGTAGCCGAGCTGTCGCTCGACACGAAGCCGAAGCGGCGCGCCGTTTCCGATCGGCAAAGGTTGATCGTTCAGGTCGTAAGCGAGGATCGTTTGCGGATGATAGGCATCTTCGAAATCGATGCTTTCATAATAATATTGTCCCATCTCGTCCGGATCGGCGGAGTGGAAGACGACATAGCGGGTTTGCGGATGGGGGCGGACCTGGTCGAGAATTACACTCAGCGGGACCCCCTTCCACTTGCCGATGGCGCTCCATCCCTCCACGCAATCGTGTCGGGTGATCTGGGTTCGGGATGGAAGCCGGCGGAGCGCGGCGAGGGAGAAGCGGGCCGGCTGCTCGACGAGGCCTCCGATCTCCAGTTGCCAGTCGGCGAAGCGGTTTTCGACGAGGGCGAGATATTCGTCGGTGTCGGGATTTTCCGTTCCGTTCACCGGGAAGAGAGGCGAAAGATCGGCCTCGGTGAATTCCCGCGCCATCGCCTTGCGGGGGGTGATGAGGCGCTGCACCCGCCGGGTGACCCCTTCGGCGCTGCTCAGAAAGCCTTCAAACCAGGGCTTCTGGGAGAGGCTGTCACACCCGGCTAGAAAGAGGAGGCCGGAGAGTTGAGCGGCGCGGGTCAAGAATTGCCGGCGGCCGAGACTAATTCGTTTCTTCATGTTTCTCTCCTGACTCCGGAAGAGAATACCATCCGGTGATCATCGATCGAAGGTTGTTCCAAAGGCCGGTGATCGCCACCATCAGCACATGGACAAGCGTGTAGCCGATGAAGGTAAACGCCGCGATGAAGTGGATCGTCCGGGCCGACTGCCGCCCGCCGAAGAGGGTGAGCAGTCCTGGAAAGGCGGCGTCGAGATTCGGCGACATCGTCAATCCGGTCAGGACGATGAGCGGCCCCAGAACGAAGACGACGCCGGTGTAGGCGATCTTCTGGAGGACATTGTAGTGGGCGGCCTCCTCGCCGGCGGGGTGGCGGAAGAAGAGATGGTCGCGGATCGACCTCCCGATCTTTCGAAGATCCTCCTGCCTCGGCAGAAGATCGCGCCAGAGATGGCGGCTGGCAAACGAGTAGGCGGCGAAGAGGAGTCCGTTGATCACGAAAACCCAGGCGAAGAAAAAGTGCCAGCGCCGCCCCATCGCGAGCCATTGATGGGCGGGCAGGGTCGCCCACTCCGGGAATCCGCGGCGGTAGCGCTTTCCGGAATCGTCCGGGGAGGCGCCGAAGAGCCCGGTGGTGTCGAAGGGGTGACCGAAGAGGGTGGTCACCCCCCGGATCTCGCCGCTCTCCGTCCGGACCCCCTTCATCGCTAAAATCGGCCGATCGCGATCGGACCGCTCGCCCCAATAGAGGGCCGGATGCGCATTGAAGATCTGGAATCCGCTCATCAGAAGTATCGGAAGGCAGACCACATTCAGCCAATGGGCGAGGCGGACGAACAGGGGGTGTCGGAAACGCCGGCGGTCGGCGGGGGGCGCGGGCGGCTCAACCGCCTCCGGCGCCGTCCGGTCCGCTCCGGAAGGGATCGGGGTGGCGGGAGTGATCTCCTCCGATTTTGAATCGGGGAGCGGTCTTTCTGTCTCGTTCGGTTCCTCCATGGGAAGCGTCCTCGTTCTTCCGTTCACACTACCATCCTCTTTGATCCAGTGTCAAAAGGAAGTCGGATCAGGCGTCCATTCCTTACACCTCAATCTACAAGGCGAAACGCTTGCAGTGGAAAATCGACATTTTGAGAAAATAGGGTGAAATATCTTTTGACTTCTAATTTGCCGGGCAGTTACAATGTCGGCCAAGAAGCGCCCGCCGGTGAATCGGCCGGAGGGAAGGCATCTGTGAATCCAACCCGCTTGTCCGGACGGAACCGATAGCCTAGAAAATGGAGCGGCCACCTGTGATCTACTCCCCATCCCGGCTTGAGACCTACCGCCAGTGCCCCCAAAAATTTAAATTTACTTATATCGACCAGGTCCCTTCCTCCCTGGAAGGGATTGAGGCCTTTATGGGATCGCGTGTCCATGAGGCCCTCTATAAGCTCTATACCGATCTGCGCTTCTGCAAGCGCCTCTCCCTGGAGGATCTGCTCGCCTATTATCGCGAGATCTGGGAAAAAGAATGGCACGGCGACATTCAGATCATCCGCGATGAACTGACCCCCGATGAATACCGGGCCCTCGGCGAAAAGTGCCTGATCGACTACTACCGTCGTTACGATCCCTTCGATCAAACGCGGACGTTGGGGCTGGAGCATCCGGTCCAATTCCATCTCGATGATTCAGGGCGATATGCGATGAAGGGATTCATCGATCGCCTCAGTCAGCCGAAAGACGGGGTGATCTGGATTCACGACTACAAAACCAAGGGATTCTTCCCCACCCAGCAGGATCTCGACCAGGATCGACAGCTCGCCTACTATCAGATGGCGGTGCAGCGGCTCTGGCCGGAAACAAAAGAGATCGAACTGATCTGGCACTATCTGATCTTTGATCAGGAGATCCACTCGCGCCGCACGCATGACGAGCTGGAGTCGCTCCGGCAGGAGACGATTTCCCTGATCGAAGAAATCGAAACGACGACCGAGTTTCCTACCCGGCAGAGCGCCCTCTGCAGCTGGTGCGAATATCGCGCGATCTGTCCCCTCTTCCGCCACCTTTATGAGACCGCGTCGCTTCCCAAGAACGAGTACATGAACGAGGAGGGGGTTCTCCTGGTCGAGCGTCTGGCCGCTCTCCAAGTCGAGGAGGCGAGGGTCAAGGGAGAGGTCGAGAAGGTCAAGGAGGCCCTCCTGGCCTATGCCCAGAAAAAGGGGGTCGAGGTCCTCTTCTCCAAAATACATAAGGTCCGAATCAAAATTTATGAGAATGTCCGCTTCCCGGGAAAGAATGATCCCGGGCGACCCGCCTTGGAGAAGGCGGTCAAAGAGGCCGGCCGGTGGGAAGAGGTCTCGTCGCTGGATGTTTATGCGCTTTCAAAGGTTCTCCTGAGCGGTGCATGGGGGGCGGAATTGGCGGACCGGTTGAAAAAGCTCGGCAAGCCTGATAAGAGTCCCTGGATCAAGGTCTTTCCCCGCGATGAACGGAAGTAGAAATTAACTTCCGTATTTCCTCAATCCTCCAGGACATTCCTCCAAGGATAACACCTCACCCCATCTAATCCCAATGGACTAAATCGACTGATACGGCTGGACAATCGCTTCCGAATTCTATATAAAGACATCTGGTCCAACCAGGCGGTGAGGGAGGAATGACAAAAAGCTTAGTCATCATCATGAGCGTTATTGCAATCAATGCGGCGGAAGCGGCCGACTGGAAGGTGATTCCGCATCTCCAATCGGGATCGGTTTCGGCAACGGCGAATCAAAACTTCGGGGGTGGGACGGGGAAGACCCAGAACGCGGTCCTCCCGGACTTCGCTTCCCTTCCGCAGGTTCTTCAGGCGAGCAGCTCTGATCAGGCGGGCGAGGATCGGAGCGCGAAGGGAGAGATCCGTTTGGAAATGGAGAATGGGGTCGTTCGGTTAAAGGGAAAGCTCGAAACAACAGACAAGGCGCTGAATGATTTTCTGGCGCCGGTTGCATCGATCAAGGGGGCGGTTACCCTCGATCTGAAAGTCATGCTTCCAAATCAGACGGGAACCCTCAAGGGGGTTTTCCGCGTCACGCACGAGGCTTCCGCGCTGCTTGCTCCCTCCCGAGAGGGAGGGGGAGTGGCCGAGGGAGATGGAGAGAGAAGGAGAAAGGAAAATGAATTGCCCGATGCCATCACCGTGAAAGTCTTTGTAAATGACGAACTGGTGATCAATTCGACCGATTTTTTATTGGGGATCGATAAGGAAATCCCGGTTCCGCTCCATCATGGGGATGTCGTGACCCTTCTCGTCCAAGAGGATTTCAGCATGTTCGCATCCGGTCAGGCTGAATTCCTCTCCACCTTTCAGTACACTTTCACACAGTAGGCCGTTGTAGAAAACCTTTGATTCGCAGCAAACGTTTGTGCTAACGTGATTTCCAAGGAAGTCTATGGATAAAATATTTATTAGAGTTTGGATTCTTTTTATCACCTTCTTGTGCCTCATCGCCATTACCGCAATCTGGGTGACCACCCCGAAGAATGAAGAGGAGGGGGAGGTGATTGCTCAAAAGGTAAAAACATCCGGAACGCCTAAAGAGAACCCAATGGTTTTGATCCCTGCGGGTGAATTTATCATGGGCAGTGAAGAGGGCGGGTTCGATGAGAAGCCGCCCCACCGCGTTTATATCGATGCTTTTGAGATCAACCAGTTTGAAGTAACCCAGTTTTATTATGCCGAATTTGTCCGAGCGACGAAACATCGTTCTCCCTTTTCCCGCTATTTGAAAAATATTGAACTTTTTAATGATCAAAACCAGCCCGTCATCTATGTTACTTGGGAAGACGCCGATGCGTATTGCCGATGGCGGGGAGAGCGCATTCCTACCGAGGCAGAGTGGGAGAAGGCTGCAAAAGGGGTAAACCCCATTGCGTGGCCCTGGGGAAATGAGTCAAAGCCGATCTTTGCTAACTTTTTAGGAACGGAAGATCAAGTCCATTATACGTCGATTGTCGGCTCGTTTGAGCATGATAAGAGCGCCTATGGAATTTATGACATGGCCGGCAATGTTCGGGAGTGGGTTCAAGACTGGTATGAGGAGCAATACTACAAGCATGCGCCCAGTCGGAACCCGAAAGGCCCCGAACAGGGAGAAATGAAGACGCTCCGAGGAGGCTCGTGGAATGACTCGGCGCTCTCAGGGCGAACTTCTGCAAGGTTGAAAATGTTTCCGGATTATAGAGATACTACGGTGGGATTTAGGTGCGCCAGGTCTGTAGGTGGAAAGTAACCTCCCCAGGCCGGCAGTGGCGCTTAGAGAAGGTTCAGCCAGTAGAGGACAAGAAAGATCGCGATGAGGGCGTTGAAGATTAAGCCGACGATCACAATCATATCGAAAATTTGTGGATCTTTATGGCGATACTTAGCGTCCATGTTCTTAACTTCTCCCACATGTTTAAGTGAAAATTACAGTAACATAGGATTCAGAAAAGAGTCAAGATTTTTGAGTCTCAACATTTTTACTTTTTTCTTGACAAGCTTTATTTTTTGGTATATAGTCCCGTCAATTTTCTGGCCTGTTTGCCGTACAGAAATTATTCCTTGGGGGTGAAAAAATGGATCAAAAACAAGGTGTGAAAATAGGGAAAATTGTATTTTTCATTACAATGATTTTTTGCTCGTGGGTCATCTGGTATATCTCTACGCCACCACCGGGGTTCACGCACTAAATTCTGCATCTAAGTGGCGCTTCCCGAGCGCGCTTAATTTTATGTAGAACGATTTCACTATAATAAATAAAGGAGTTTTGACATGGCGAATCAGGACGCTGGCAGTGGAGAGATGGGAAAAACGATCGTTTACTTCCTCGTGTTTATGGTTGTTGCCACAGGCTATTACTATTTTCTTGATTGGGTCATGATGGGTCCAATGCAAAATCTTCCATTCCCATATAAATAATTGCTGCGTTCTATTCGGAAAATCGGGTTGGGGTTCCATTCCCGTCAGTTCTAAGTTTTTTACATCTTAATCATCTCTTCAAGGAGGTATTAAAATGCGTAGCTTTAACGATCCTAGAAAGGCAAAGATCGGAGCAGTTGTCCTTCTGGGTGTGATAGGCTTGCTCCTCCTCCTCCCCTTTATCCCACTTCAGGCTGGAGCCGAAGAAGCAAAGCAGGAAGCCGCCCCAGCGGAAAAAAAGGTTGAGAAGGCAAAGGACGTTTTTTATAAGGGTCCTGGAGAATTCGGAATTGTCTCCGGTCCCCCAGCCCCCAAACTGAAATATCCAGATGACTATGGAACCTATGGAAACTTCCAGAGCCGTTCCCTCCTGTGGGTTGCCAATCAGCAGCACCTTTATTTCGGCAGCTTCGTTCTTGCCGTTCCGATGTTCGTGTTTGTGATGGAGTTGGTCGGGATGTTGCAAAAGGACAAGGGAATGGCTAGGAAATATGATGACATGGCCCATGAGATGATGAAGATCAGCTTGACCGCTTACTCCATCACGGCGATTTTGGGCGGTATCCTGATCTTCACGTTTTTGGCCCTCTATCCGGGATTCTTCGGCTATCTGTCAAGAATTTTCAAGCCGATCATGCACGTGTACGCCCTCCTCTTTGTCCTGGAGAGCGGAACCCTCTATATCTACTATTATGGTTGGGATTATATGAACGATGGTGGGTTCTTAAAGTGGATCCATCTTTCCATCTCCTTCCTCCTCAACACAATCGGTATCGTCCTGATGTTCTTTGCCAACTCCTGGATTGGGTTTATGATGTCTCCGGCAGGCGTTGATGAACAGGGCCGCTTCTTGGGGGATATCTGGAAATCCGTTCACACTGCCCTTTGGCATCCTCTTAATGTTCACCGAATCCTGGGAAATGCCGCCTTTGGCGGAGGTGTCGTTGCCGCCTATGCTTCTTATCGTTTCTTGGCGGCCAAGACACCGGAAGAAAAGGCTCACTATGATTGGATGAGCTATGTCGCTATGTTTATGGGGATTCTAGCTCTGATCCCTCTGCCGTTTGCCGGATATTGGTTGATGAGGGAAGTCTATGGGTACCGGCAGCAGATGGGAATTACGTTGATGGGAGGACTTCTTGCGTGGGTGTTTATTATGCAGGCGATGATGATTGCGATCCTCTTCGTCAGTGTTAATTATTACCTCTGGCAGGCAATGGGCAGAATGCCCGGAGCGGAGCGGTATTATCCTCTCTTCAAATATATGCTCCTCATATTGATCGTCGCAACCATTTCCTGGTTGACACCGCATACCTTGGTGATGACGCCGGCCGAGCTTAAAGCAATGGGGGGTGCTCAGCATCCTATCGTTGGGAATTACGGTGTCATGTCGGCTAAGAACACTGCGATCAATATCATGATTACGACGACAGTTTTCTGCTTCTGTATATACCAGAGATGTAACAAGGTTCCGACTGTTAAATGGGCGGCGCTCGGAAATGCGGCGCTCGGCGCGCTTTTCACCGGTGCGGCGATCAACATCGTCTTTCTGGGAATCTACGGCTACTTTATTCCCGCCAACGTTCGAATCGGCCTTTCCGTTCCGCAGGTCTGTTCGACCCTTACTTGCCTCTTTATCGGCGTTACCTTAAATACGATGATGTTAAAGGGAGCAAGGCAGCTTGGAGAGGTCCGGTGGGGGCAGATGTCGCCCAGAGGGTCTTATGCGCTCTTCTGTTTGGCCGTGTCATTCACCTGGACGATGGCGGTGATGGGCTATCTTCGCTCTTCCGTCCGTCTGCATTGGCATGTGAATGAGATTCTGCGCGACAATTCGCCTTGGGCATTCACGAATCCGGTCGGTTATGCAGGTAATATGAATTCAATGAATGTGCTCTTATTCTGGACGATGCTGCTCTTTGTCTTTTGGCTCGGGGCTCTCTCGGCGAAGAAGGCCCATGTTACAGAGGATGAGGCGGTGGGTGCCGGCAAGGCGACACTTCCAGCGGGGAGTCATTGATTTCTCTTAATGGGGGGAGCAACCAATCCGGTTCGCTCCCCCCAATTATGTGGGGGGTAAGAGAAGAGAATGAATAAGGTAAAGGCGACTAAGGGAACCATTCTTAAGGTAGCGATGTGGTATATCCTTATCTTGTCTGTTTTTGCGGGTATTGCCAATTGGCTGCCACAAATCCGTGGCGATGCGCCGGAAGCTGCCGTAGCCGTCGATCTCAGTTCTATCACGCCTGAAAAATTGGCGGCGATGGGAAAAATGATTGTGTTTGGAACGGAAAACCCCAGCTTTGGGGGGGGTGGCGTTCCGATCGGAAAGGGACAATGTCCCCTCTGCCACATGTTCTTTCAGGAGCAAAAGGCGGACCGGTGTCCGGTCTTGATCGGGGAGGAAGGGCGTTCGAATAATCGGTTTAAAGAGGAGCGGTATAAGGCTTTCGCCTCCAGACTTGCGAACGGAGAGCCGAACAGCGGGGTTAAACCTCATGCCGCCGCTGGCGGCCAGTATCTTATTGAATCGGAATACTGCCCCAATTGCTACGTCGTGGAAGGGTTCGGAATCAAGGGGACGAACGATCAAGAGAGTCCGATGCCCATCATCAATAAGCCGCCCATCCTGTTGACCGATACCGAGATCGTAGCGGTGGTTTCGTTTCTCCAAACGAAGGACGACGGCGATTTCACAAAATGGACTGCAAGGGATTCCTGGGAAAAGTATTGGGGTAAACCTTTGAAGGCGGACGCTGCGCCGAAAGAAGGAGAGGCCAAGGCAGTGGCTGCAGGTCCTCCAATAGCGCTGGACACCGATACTCCCGAGCAGATCGTCCAGAAAATGACCTGTTTCGCCTGTCATAAGATTCCCGGTATCTCCATCGCAAAAACGGGGATGATCGGGCCCTTGCTCATCGAGAAAACCAACGCTCCCAACCGGATTAAATCGCCGGAATATCAAAAAGCGGTTAAGGAAGGGAAGGCACATGCGTCTACTCCTAGGGAGTACGTGATCGAGTCGATTATGCATCCGGACGCCTTTATTGTGCCTGGATTCGCAGATGACATGATCAAGGATTTTTCCCATAAGTTCACCGTGGCCGGTCTGGATAAGCTGGTAGATCATCTTCTCCAGCAGGATGCTGCGGCGGCCGTTAAAGAGGGCCTTGATCGGTTGCCCAACGAGAAAGAGGGACCTCTCAAGAAGGCCGATCTCTCTTCACCTGAAGGGAAGCCGGTTAAGAATGCGGCGACACCGAAGACTGATGAAAAACAAGCTTCCATCTCCGGACAAGGTGTTGGAGGGAAATTCTAAATGAAAAGCGTGAGGAAGGGAGGCACGTATTTTATGTTAAAGCAGAGATCAACTTCTCTTGCATTGCAGGTTCTCTTCGTACTCCTGGCCCTGCCGATGTTGGCGTGGGCAAGTGGAGGAGGGGCAGGCTGGATTGATGCTGGAAAGTTTGCGCTCATCGTTGAGATGGGCCTTGGACTCGGTATTACCTTGCTTGCCTGGATTCTGAAAGACAAGCTTCGGATTCCAATTCCAAAATTGGTTCAGGCTCCGCTTATCTGGATTACGGCGTATATTGCTTTTAGGGTGATACTCCAGCCGCCGATTCCATTCTCGCTCCTTGCCATTTACATGGCGATTGTGACGATCTCATGTTTCCTCTACGTCACAATCAGTCAGCCTTCCTGGGAAGAATTTACCCAGCCGATCGCGTTCATGCTTCAAGAAAATACCGGAAAAGCGAAGATGTCGCGTTACGTCACTTTTGCCGCCGTTCCGTTACTGCTTGCATACGGAACTTACAGCAAGATGCTTCCGAAGTTTGATGAGCCTGTCGAGTTAAGAACGGTTCATCCCGCTCCTCCGGCGAGTGTCAACGTCCATGACAAGATCCTGAACCTCCAGACGGCGGAAAATCCATATCGAGTCGATGATTCCGGAAAATACCTGAAGGTCGGCCTGGAGAGCGTCTATCATGGTAAAAATCCTTGGGCTCAGGATGCTCCAAAGTTCCTGCAGAATGTTCGGGATGGAGGGGTTGTCTTTTTCGGAACGGCGGGTTGCTTCTTTTGCCATGGAGACAATCTGGACGGGAAAGGGCCTTTTGCGTTCGCCTTTAACCCCATTCCGGCGAATTTCGCCGACCCGGGAACGATTTCCCAGCTTCAGGAAACATTCGTCTTCTGGCGCGTATCAAAGGGCGGTCCTGGCTTGTCCAGAGAGGGTTTCCCCTGGGCGTCTGCCATGCCTCCTTGGGAGAAACATCTGACCACAAACGAAATCTGGCAGGTGATCCTCTTTGAATACTGGCACACTGGTTTCTTCCCGAGAACATGGGATTAAAGCCGTCATTTAATTCAAATACGTTATTCCCAATCGGTTTAATGAGGGGGGACTTACTACCATGAGGGGAAAATTTAATCAAGAAATGAACCGGTTCATGGCAAAGGCGATTGCCTCCGGTTTGATTGGCATCTTTTTTACCGTCTCGGGGATATTATGGGTCGGAAACGCCGGGGCACAACAAAACCTGGAGCCGAAACCCGGAAAATATACCCCGTCAAAACCGAGTAACGAGGATATCGAAGCGGGGAAGGCGGTCTATTTCCGAAAATGTGTTTGGTGCCATGGACCCGATGGTGCGGGGGACGGCCCATCCGCAAAGCGGCTGGCAACGAAGCCGCGGAATTTCAACCAAGGTACTTTCAAAATCCGGCATACCGCAAGCGGAGAGCTTCCGACAGACGAGGATCTCTTCTTGACGGTCACAAATGGGCTGCCGGGATCGGTGATGCCTGCCTGGGGTGAGATTCTCACGGAGAAAGAGCGGAAACAAGTTGTTTCCTTCGTTAAAACTCAGCTTATTAAAGATCGTAAGTATGACGATAAAGACGAGTCGTTCAATGTGATCGATTATGGAAAACAGATTCCTACTTCCGAAGAAAGTATCAAGAAGGGAAAAGAGATCTTCATGACCAAGGCAAAATGCGTCGAATGTCATGGCGTAGAGGGCCGAGGGAATGGGAACTTGACGCAGCGGGACGACTGGGGATTCCCCATTTTCCCGGCCGACCTGACGAAGCCTTGGAACTTGAGAGGGAATCGTCGTGATCCTTATAACCCGCGCAATATTTTTCGAGAAATTTCGACCGGGTTGAACGGTACGCCGATGCCGTCATTCGCAGATGAACTTACTCCGGAAGAGCGATGGCATGTTGCGAACTTCGTGATGTCGCTCTCCGAGAAATATCCGATCGATTTCCAGACAGCGAAGCCTGCGATTCAGTTCGTTCTTAAGTCGCGATTTCTGAAAGAAGGCGAACTCCCAACCGATCCGAATGATCCGAGATGGAAAGCGATCCCAGCTCAGTATATCGGGTTGGCGAGTCAGATCATTCAGCCGCCGCGGCATTTCCTCCGCACGATCGATGACATTCGGATTCGCTCTCTCTTTAACGCTAAAGAGGTTGTGTTTCTCCTCGAGTGGGATGATCGTACAGAAAGCCATCGGGATGAAAATAGAGAGGCCGTTTACGATGCGAAACGGACTTCCTCGGATTCATTCCCGGCCATCAATACGACTGAATATACCCACGAAAACGACGAACAGGCCGGCCCCTTGAAGGATGTCAATCCTGAACCGAAGGGGGTCTATAACGACAGCGTCGCGATCCAATTCGCTGAAAAATGGCAGGAGCTTCCTTCACCCGAGAAGCCTTACTTTATCCATGGTGATGTCAAACGGGGTGTTGATCTCTGGAAGTGGGAATCCGATGGCTCAGCGAAAGAGTATGAGGGGCATGGGATTGATGCGGTCAAAGTAAAAGATGCCAATAAGAATATTAAAGTCGATGGGGCGAAGTGGAGCAATGGTCGCTGGCAGCTTATTATGAGGCGATCCCTTACGACTGCAGATAAAGAGCATGATGCCCAGCTAGAGATGGGGAAGAACATCCCGATGGTTTTCTTCGCCTGGGATGGTGACGCCGGTGAGTTTGGCGGTAAAATGGCTCTCTCAACCTACTATTACCTGATGATGGAGCCCCCCGTTCCTGGGAAGGTTTACGTTATTCCTCCGATTGTGGCAGGGGTAGTCGTTCTGTTGGAGGGATGGGTCCTCTACTCTGCGCGTAAGAAGAAGAGAGATAACGCCTAACCGAAGCAGAGAAATGAATCAGAAAAAGGGTGGATACATGAATGTTGTATCCACCCTTTTTCATTAAGAACGGAGAGTTCATGCCTTAATAGAGGTTTGAATTTGTAAGAAAAGCTTTGATTCCTGTTTTCATTCT
>JAHFEM010000289.1 GCA_023248505.1 Nitrospirota bacterium | reverse complement strand
CTTCATGATTTTGTCGAGCAGGTCGTCGGTCCAGAAACCCTCGCGCTTGGCCACCTCGATGATGTAGTCGAGGACATAGGGAAGATGATCGCCCCCCATGACGTTCTTGTACCAGATCAGTGAGAATTCCGGCTCGCAGCCGCCGGAGGTGTCGGCGATCATGGAGATCGTCCCGGTCGGCGCGACGGTGGTGACGTAGGAGTTGCGGACCCGCTCTCCCCGCTTCTGGTGGAGCGATCCCTCCCAAAATTTATAGGTTCCCCGCTTCTCGGCGAGGCGCGACGATTCGTCGTAGCCGATTTTTCGGATAAAGCCCATGATCTTCCGCCCGGTATCGATTCCCGCCTCGGAGTTGTACGGGATCTCCAGCTTGAAGAGCATTCGGGCAAAGCCCATCACCCCCAAGCCGATCTTCCGGTTCGACTTGGTGATCTCTTCGATCTGCTTGATCGGATAGCGGTTCATGTCGATGACGTTGTCGAGAAAGTGGATCGAGGTCCGGATGCTTCTCTCCAGCGCCGACCAGTCGACCTGGTAGCGGCCGTCGGTCTCGACCATATGCTGCTCCAGATTGAGGCTCCCGAGGTTGCAGCTCTCGTAAGGGAGGAGCGGCTGCTCGCCGCAGGGGTTGGTCGCTTCCATCGCGGCGATATGCGGCGTCGGGTTGGTCCGGTTGGTGACGTCGATGAAGAAAAGCCCCGGCTCGCCGGTGGCGCAGGCTTGCTCGGCGATCTTGTCCATCACCATCCGCGCCGAAATCTTCCGGACCGCCTTTCCGGTGCGCGGCGAGATCAGCTCGTACTCTTCCCCCTTCTCGTACGCCTCCATGAACCGGTCGGTGATCGCCACAGAAATATTAAAATTGATGATCTGGCTGGTGTCGGCCTTGCATTCGATAAACTCGAGGATATCGGGATGGTCGACCCGCAAGATCCCCATGTTCGCCCCGCGCCGGGTTCCGCCCTGCTTGACCGCCTCGGTGGCGTGGTTGAAGACCTTCATGAAGGAAACCGGTCCGGAGGCGACCCCGCCGGTGGAGCGGACGACATCTTCTTTGGGGCGAAGGCGGGAGAATGAAAAGCCGGTCCCGCCGCCGGTCTTGTGAATGATCGCCGCCTGTTTGACGGTCTCGAAGATCGACTCCATCGAGTCCTCGACCGGCAACACGAAACAGGCCGAGAGCTGCTGCAAATCCCGGCCGGCGTTCATGAGGGTGGGGGAGTTCGGAAGAAATCGGAGCGACGCCATCAGATCGTAGAACGCATCTTCAAGCGCATTCAGGTCGGCATTCGGATTATAGAGACGATCGGCCTCGGCAATGTTTCGCGCGACCCGCCGGAAGAGCGCTTCGGCGGTCTCGACGACCTTCCCTTCTTGGTTCTTGGCAAGGTAGCGCTTCTCTAAAACGCGCAACGCGTTCGGGGAGAGGCTGGTCTTTCCCTCGGCCCGATTCTCTTGCTTCTCATTCACCTTCTCGACTCGCTCTGTGATCTCCATGTAATCGGCGCCTCCTTTCGACAATGATAGATTCCTTCCAGATGAACGACACAATGGATATAAGTACGGCGGAAATGGAAGCAGTTGAGGTAGTCATTGGACATCTTTGTTACATGTTCATCGTAGAAAAAACCAAAAACTTTGTCAAGCGAAAAAGCACAAGATATAGCGGGATCAGCCGAGAAGACAACAATATATTGTGGAATGACGGAAGATAACCTGTGGATAAGGTGTGGAGAGCGGGGCTATTCTACTTTAAAATAAAGGAGTTCCATGGGGGTTCGCTTTCGATCGACAACCGCCTGAACAATTTTTCGGGTATTCTGAACCCGGCCCTCGGCGGTGATGGAGAAGATACCGCTTTTGGTATCGATCCCGGTGCTGGCGCCGGTCGTCGTGAATCGATTCTTGACCTCGGCCGGCAAGCTGTCCAGAAATTTCTGCTTACCGTCGTATGGGCGATTATCGACGAGACGCCCCGCGATCGACGCATCGATTCCCTCGCCGATGTCGAGACTCTGGAGGATCAGCGAATCGGCGGTATTTACATTGATGACGCCGTCGCCGTACACGGTGAGGTAAGGGGCGATCTTCCGGTAAACATCGTCGGTGATCCCCTTCACCATATGAAGCTCCTCCAATGTGTCGAAGCGGGCATTCTTGGCGGAGTAGGGGGGATCCAGACGGCGATAGGTCTCCTCCTCGGCGCCGAACGGTTTCGGCTCGCTGTCAAGATCGACCCAATCGGTGATCGGATCGACCAGATCCGGATTCAGCTGAAGCAATTTGAAGAGACGCTGAAGCTGTTTCTGTCTCGTCTCCGGCGCGGTCCCCGTGCTCTTTCCGGTATTGTCGACCAAGCTGTTCAGATTGAATTTCCCCGCTTCGTCGGTAATCGCGCCGGAGAGCACCCCGTCTCCCAAGGGATACTCCGGAACGGGAAAGGCCCAGAGTTCATCGAGGCCGTCGTATTTGTTGCTGTAGCGCATATCATCTTTGAGAATCGCCTCGCCGGCGGAGACCGCCGAGCGGGCGAGGTAGAAAGCCTTGAGGTCGTCCCGGAAATTCCCGGCGGCGCGCAGATCGGCCCGGGTTTGAAAGTCGATCTCAAAAATCAGAACGGAAAGGAGCATCACCACCAGAAGGCTCAAGAGGAGGGCAAACCCCCGCTCGTCTTTTAATTTGTTGTTCTGGGCCGTCGCTTTTGGTATACTCCGGCCCATGAAGAAACGCTTTGCATTCCTCTTTTTATTCATTCTGCTCTCTTTTGCAACCGGCTGCGGGAACGGGAAATCGGGCGTCATCATCAGGGTGACCACCGACACCCCGGGGATCGTCCCCGTTTCAAAACCGCATCGGGCGGTGACCGGCGACTTGGGCTCCGACTTTCCCGACCGGAATCTGACGCCGCACAGCCTCACGATCGCGTTCACCAGCTTTAAACTCTTCAAGACGACCGACCAGCAGAATACGACGACGCTCCCGAGCTACACCGTCTTCGACGCCGACCCCGCCCGTCCGGTTGTCGTCTCCTTAACAACCGGAGAAACCACGAAGGTGGACGAGAACAACAGCGATCCGAGCCGCGGGACCTACAACCGAATCGAATATGGGGTCCGTTACATCGAAATAACGATCCCCCTCTGCAACGCCAACGACTCCTGCGAAGATCACCGCCTGCGCTTCTATCTCACCGGCGATCCCGATCCGGACCTCAACTTCACACCGGCCGTCGGCGAAATCCTCATCTCGCGAAGCGTGAACGGGACCGACTTCAGCTGGATCTCCCAGTCGCAGGGGCTTCTCGCCTCCTTGGACCTCTTCCCGATCACCGGGGGACGGCCCATCGACCCCTATTTGATTCCATCGGCGACGCTCTTTCCGCCGTCCGGTGTCGTTAACCCTCTCTTCAGCCAATCGCTCACCCCGGTGTTGGAGATCAACGAGAAACCGGACAAAGAGTTCGTCTTCACCCTCAACTTCGATCTTACCGATCTCTTCTTCTATGACAACACCGACGAGATCGATTTGGATCCCGGTCCCGATACCTTCCACTTCAACGCCCTGGCCGATTCGAACAGTTCGCGGGATGGGGAGATTCAGCGCGATTGCGGCGCCGATCTGACCTGCCGGGCCGACTTTTGGCCGGGCATTCCAACCGTGACCGGCGTCTCCGTCACCCAGGAAGACCGGAAAAATTAAGCGGACCGCTCGCCTCGAACACCGCCTTAGGAAGCGACCCTCTCATACGATGAAACCAGAAAGGTCACATCCATCAGCGACGGATCGGAGAAGCGGGTCTTCAATGCAAGGCGCTTGATTCGGACCGGATAAGGGGCGTTTTCGACGGCGGTGAGAAAGGGGATGATCCGGGCGAGGGTGACATTCTCCACCTTGACCTCCACCGGGATCTCCCGGTACGGATCATGAACCTGAGGGGCGAGGGGGCGGATATAAGCGATGTTCGGCCGGATCTGATTCTTCGCGGCGGTCTCCTCCAGAAAGGAGAGCGGGGAGAATTGATTTGCGGTCGGGATGCGCCGCTCGATCTCTTGAATCCCTTGCGACACGGCGAGGTACTCCCCCTTCAGGGCGGCGAACTCGCGGGTCTCTTTTTCTTTCTGAGGGATCAGCCGATCGAGGATCTCCATCCGATCCAGCATCGGACC
>JAHFEM010000288.1 GCA_023248505.1 Nitrospirota bacterium | reverse complement strand
GAAGAGGCGGCGCAGTTTCTTTTTCTCTATTCGGTCTCCGGCAATCCGGATGATTTTAAGCGGATGGCCGATATCGGATATGAGAATGCGGTCATCATGACCTTCTTAAAGTCGGACGCCACAGAGCTGGCCGAACAGCTGATCGGGACGATCAATGAGTATAAGGCGGCCCACTTCCCGCCCGATGTAACGGTCGGCATTGCGGGAAGCGTCCCGGTGACCCTGGCGCTCAACGATGTGATCATCCACGGTAAGCTCTTGAATATCGTTCAGATGATCGCCATCACCTTTATTCTCTCCTCGGTGATCTTCCGGTCGTTCTGGGGAGGGGTGGTGGTCGTCCTTCCCCTCCTGATCGCGGTGCTGTGGAACTTTGGTTTTATGGGATTGACGGGAATTCCGCTGGGGATCTCGACGGCGGCGGTCTCCGCGATGGCGGTCGGGATGGGGGCCGATTACGCGATCTATATTCTCTACCGATTGCGCGAGGAGCTCTCGCTCAATCGCCACGTCGACCGGGTCCTTCAGGTCACCCTCACGACGGCAGGAAAGGCCATTCTCCTGATCGCGGTCGCCTTCGCCGCCGGCACCTTTCTGGTCACCTTCACCGGCCTCTACCTCCACATGGAGGGAGTCTTGATGCCGCTTGCGATGTTGACGAGCGCCTTCGCCGCCGTCGTTCTGCTCCCCGCCATCGTAATGACCTTCCGCCCCCACTTCATCTTCAGGGTCATCCCCTCCGAATGGATCGAACTCTACACCCGCGGCGACACACAGAAGTTCAACGTCGAGGGGGATGTTTTGAAAAAACCGAAGAAGTAACGAAAGAACGGGAGGGGGCAGGCGGGAGCTCGACGCAATACACACGAGGCAAAAGGCTCATCATCTCCCGGCTCCCGTCATTTCGCCTTTAAATCCCCATCCATGTCATCCCCGCTTTTCCGACCCAGACCAGCGAGACAAGATAGACCCAGGTCATGCCCGACATGAGATAGCCGGCGACGATGACGGCGCCGTCGTTCTCCATCATTCCGGCGGCAATGAGAAGGATCGACCAGGCGGGAAGGGTGTTGGTAAAGGGGATCGGGAGGGGGAGACTCAAGACGAACGCGCTCGTGAGGATGGCGACTCCATTTAAAAAATTAAAGGAAGGCCAGTCTTTGAAAAATCGAAGACGCGGATGGAGAATCTTTTCAAGACGGGTGGCGACCGCCAGCGCCCCGTTGATCGTTTTCGTGAGGGTCGGATAGGGAATTTCGACATTGAGCAGGCGGCGCGGGAGCCAGGGGCGTTTTCGCAGGGCGATCCGGAGACCGAAGAACATCAGAATCAGCCCGAACGGCGTCGAGAGACCGGGAAGGGGAATCGGCGTGCAGAACGGCAGGGTCAAGATAATGATCAGGACATCGAAGCCGCGGCCGTGGAGGATTTCAATGATCTTGCCGACCGTGATTCCGTCGCCGCCGGCCTGCTCCAGAATCCGCCGGAGGTCTTCGGAAAGACGCGTGGGGGGATGGCGTTGCCCGGCCGTCACGATACCTGCTCCCCCATCGAATCGGTCCTCCTCATCGCCTCCATGCTTCAATCAGTATAGCCAGTATAGCGAAGGGAGCAGGACGGAACAATCTTTTTCTTGCGGCTATTGGGTCAGCGTCTCGATCGCTTCCGCCGACGGCTGCTTCGACGGGACGGCGGTGAGAACCTGCAGCGGATGAGACCCCTTGCCGGCCGGCGGGGTGAGCGCCAAGTCGCGGTAGGCTCTCACGCCGGGGTCTTTCTCGACCTTTCGGCTGATTCGATAGAGCTTCCAGAACAACCCCGCCATGCCGGCGAGGACCGATACGACCTCCCGCGTGCGGCGCCAGGAGAAGACCAGCCAATTTTCCCGGGGAAAGGTCGAGCGCCGCTCGGAGCGGTGCTTGCGGCGGAAGATGCCGGCTTGAAGCGGATGGACCTTTTCAATGAACATCGACCCGCAAAACCAGAACAGCTGCCCGATCATCTTTCCGACCGTCTTCTCCCCCGTGGCCAGACGCCGGCGGAAGATCGTTTCGATATGCTCGAAGGTATAGAATGATTTCCAAGCGTCGTTATAGGTCCGCATCCACTCCTTCTCGGACATCTTCGAGTGCTTGAAGCAGACATGCTCTGAGTCGTACTTGTTCATGTCGGGATCGAGCCAAGCCCCCTCTTTCACCAAGATCTGGTGATCTTCCGAGCCGGGAAGCGGGGTGAGGACGAAGAATTCGACGAGATCGAGCGGCAGCTCGTTTTTGAGGATCTCCACATCGCGCATCACCGATTCGTAGGTGTCGTTCGGGAAGCCGATGATGTAGCCGGCATAGGTGACCGCTCTCGCCTTCCGCCACGCCTGAAGCATGGCGCGATACTCCTCCACGTTGTTCTGCTTTTTTCCGGTCTCTTTGAGCGTGGCGGTGTTGACATTCTCCAGGCCGATGAAGACCTTGCGGCACCCGGCCTTCGAGGCCTTCTCGATGAAGCGAGGCAGCCGATGGCAGGCGGTGTCGACCTGAATCAGCAGGGAGATCCTGATTTTGTCCCGCTCGCGGAGGAGGATGATTCGATCCAAGATCGCCTCCCAGTTCCGGTTCCGGGCAAAATCATCGTCGGTGATGAAGTAGCAGTTCAATCCGCGGCGGTGATTTTCACGAATGATCGCCTCGACGTCGTCGGCGCTCCGCCAGCGGGACTTTCTCCCCTGAACGTTGATGATCGTGCAGAAGCTGCACTCGAACGGGCATCCCCTTCCGGCATCGAAGGTCGTCATGTTGCCGACCACGCGCGAGACCGTCTCGACCGGCAGAATCGGCATCGGCTGGCCTTCCAGGGAAGGAAGGTCCTTGAGGAAATTGTAGAGCGGCTTCAATCGGCCGTGAAGGGCGTCTTCCAGCAGATCGCCCATCCGCTCCTCCACCTCCCCCGCCACCAGCGTAATCCCCGCGTCCATCGCGTCGGTCATGTCTTTCGGAATCGTCTCCAGCATCGAGAGGCATCCGCTGACATGAAACCCGCCGATCATCACCGTCACCCCCGCGGCCCGGAACTCCCGCGACAGATCGATCGCGCGAGGGTACTGATTCGACTGCACCCCCGCCATCATGATGACTCCCAAGGCATCGGACGCCGTCAATTGCCGGATGATTTTTTGAACCGGAATCCGCTGGTTGATCTCATCATACACATCGATGACAAGATCGACATCCGCTCCCAATCGCCCGGAGGTCTTGACCGCCTCGGTGATCGTATACAGGCAGCCGAGTGTATTGCTCGGAATGCACGATCGCATCCATCGAATGACATAGCCTTCATCATCGTAATGGGACGGCTTGATCAGGACAACGCGGAATGATCGCTTCAAATGATCTCCCCTACAGACAGTGTTTCTTTGAGGCACGGACGCCCCGATACGGAAGACGGCCGGTGCCAACCCGGGTTTAGAGTCGGCTTGGGACAGTATATCAGGTTCTTTAAAAGAAGCTAGTAGAATCTGACACTTGCGGGATAAGCCGGATCAGAGATTCTTTATCTCTATCCAGACTTCCGCCGCTCATGCGAGGTCGCCCCTGGGGTTGACTCACAAGCCGTTAACATGTTATCGAAGTAAGAATACGCATCATGAATCGTAATCACAAAAAAGAGAACCGGGAGCCACAGCCCTCCGGGGGGGAGCAAGCCCTGGAGGAAGCGCCCGGGGCGGCGATTGAGCGCTATCGGGATCTGGCGGAGGGGATCGACCACGGTATTGTCTGGGAGGCCGACGATTCCTTTCGGTTTTGCATGCTGAGCCGCCGGGCGGAGCAGATGCTCGGATATCCTCTCCAGCAGTGGCGCCGCGAGCCTGATTTTTTGGTGAAGCACCTCCATCCGGAAGACCGGGATCGGGTTCTGTCCGTCTTCCGCAAGGCGCTGGAGGGAGGAGATCAACGGTGCGACCACCGGTTTATTGCAGCGGACGGGCGGGTGGTCTGGTTTCATACGGGGGTGAAGGTCGCCCGCACGAAAGGGAAGATTTTCTATCGCGGCATTTCGGTGGAGATTACTTACCTCAAGGAAACGGAAGAAAAATTAAAAGAGAGAACAAAAGAACTCGAAGAAGCCAACCGGGTCAAGACCTACTTTCTCTCCATCGCCTCACATGAGATACGA
>JAHFEM010000287.1 GCA_023248505.1 Nitrospirota bacterium | reverse complement strand
AGAAAAATCCCTTGCCAGGCGCCGAGGGCGAGCCGGCCCTGCCGGACCGGGATCGAGAGCGAGACGGCGGTGAGGGCCGACCGGACATGGGCCGGCATGTCGTCCGGCCCTTCGGTGGTGTGCCGGAAGAGAGGATCTCCCTGCGGGACGAGGCGGTTGAAGAAGCGCTCCAGATCGCGCAACACCTCCGGGTCGGCGTTCTCCTGAATCAAGAGCGACGCCGAGGTGTGCTGGATGTAGAGGGTCAGGAGACCGGTTTGAATCGGATGACTCCGCAGCCACTGCTCCACCTCCTCGGTCATCTCATAGAGCCCCCGCCCCGCGGTCTTGATCGAGAGCGCACCGCTCTTCTGCTCAATCATTCTGAATCTCCCCTCATTTTGTATGTGGGGCCGGCGCTGGATGAAGCCTGTCGATTTCAGATCTTCACACCAGGTGCGCCCTGCCCCAATCGATCCGAATGTGGGGCCGGCGCTGGATGAAGCCTGTCGACTTCAGATCTTCACACCAGGTGCGCCCTGCCCCACACCCTATGAAATGGGTTCCTCCGGCGGCGTCTTCTCCTCGACCGAGCAGATCAGCTTTCCCCGATGGAGGGTGATCTCGATCCGATCGCGGAGGGCCACCGAATCGGCCTCCCGGACCACATCGAGCGAAGGGAGCTTTCGGGTGATGCTGTATCCCCGATCGAGGATATTCAGGGGACTGAGGATGTTGAGCTGGGCCATTTGGGATTGGATCGAACGCCGCCGCTGCAGGATCAGATCGCTTTCCCTTTGTGTCAGATGAAAGGTCAGCTCCGCGAGACGGCGCCGGACCGCCTTGAGCCGATCGATTGGATTGAGGTGCGCCAACCCCTGCTGATGACGGATCACCCTGGCGCGCGCTTCCGACAGCAATCTCCGGAGCGATTGACGCAGCCGAATCTCCAGATGATCGACGCGGTCCCGGAAGTGTCCGATCTGCCGGACCGGATCGGCGAGGAGGCGGATCTCATATCGGAGATGGTTCCGGTCGGCCTCGATCCGCTCCTGCATCCGCTTCACCAGCGCCTCGCTCAGGCGGTCAAACCGCTCCAGGATCGTGGCGGCATTGCGGGCGACGATCTCGGCCGCGACCGAAGGGGTCGGCGCGCGCAGATCGGCGACGAAATCGGCGATCGTCGTATCGGTCTCATGTCCCACCGCCGAGAGGACGGGGACGTCCGATCGGGCAATGGCCCGTGCGACGATCTCCTCGTTAAAGGCCCAGAGGTCTTCGAGCGACCCCCCGCCCCGCGCCAGGATGAAGAGATCGATCCGGTCGGCGGGGGAAGACCGGCTCCGATGATTCAACGCATCGAGCGCCCGGGCGATCTCATCGGCGGCCGCCTCCCCCTGGACGGCGACGGGATAGATGAGGATGGAAAAAGGAAGATCGGTTCGCTGGAGAACCTTCATCAGATCCTGAAGCGCGGCGCCGGTCGGCGAAGTAACCAGAGCGATCCGCCGGGGAAAGGTGGGAATCGGCCTCTTCCGGCCCGGGTCGAAGAGCCCTTCGGCGCGGAGCTTCTCTTTGAGCGCCTCGAAGGCG
Source organism: Nitrospirota bacterium (assembly GCA_023248505.1). Taxonomy (GTDB): domain Bacteria; phylum Nitrospirota; class Nitrospiria; order SBBL01; family Manganitrophaceae; genus Manganitrophus. The sequence goes on along the minus strand of JAHFEM010000287.1, from coordinate 2,597 downwards.
GCCTGGAGCGCCCCGGCCCCCCTAGGCTCGATGTAATCGACGATGAGTTGATACTCCCCCTTCGCCTCGTAAACAGTCAGGTGTCCGCGAATCAACACCGACTGCCCTTCCTTGGGGGTGAATCGGAGAAATCGCCCGTGCGATCGAAAGATAATCGCCTTGATCTGGGAGGCGGCATCCTTGAGGGTAAAGTAGAGATGTCCCGAAGAGGGAATCTTGAGATTGGCCGCCTCTCCCGAAACCCAAAGGTCGGAGAAGGGCCGTTCGACCTCGGCGCGGATTTGCGCGGTGAGCTCTCGGACGGTCAAAATCTTCCGTTCCGGGGAAAGAGCCGGAGAAAAAGCGCTCATCCGGGCCCTCCACTGGAGGAAGGCTTTTTCCGGATCGCCCGCTGTTTCTCCCGCCAGCCCCGCAGCCGCTCGGCGATCCGCTTCTCCTCTCCCTGATCCGAGGGGCGGTAGAAGGTCTTCTCCTCGGGAAGATAGAGCTGGGGAACGAAGTGATCGGGATAATCGTGCGGATAGAGATATCCTTTTCCCCGCCCCAATCGCTTCGCGCCGCCGTAGTGGGCATCCTTCAGAAAGGAGGGAACCTCCATCACCCGGCCCGACTCAATCTCTTCCAGAGCCGCATCGATCGCCAAATACGAAGCGTTGCTCTTCGGGGCCGAGGCGATGTAGACCGTCGCCTGGGCCAAGGGAATTCTCCCCTCCGGCATCCCGATCGACTCCAGCGCATGAAGCGCTGCGACCGCCACGACCAGGGCGCGCGGATCGGCATTGCCGACATCCTCGGCGGCGGCGATCACCAGGCGCCGCGCGATGAAGAGCGGCTCTTCGCCCGCATAGATCATCTTCGCCAGCCAGTAGATCGCCGCATCGGGATCGGAGCCTCGAAGGCTCTTGATAAAGGCGGAGATGGTATCGTAGTGGCTGTCCTCGTTCTCATAGACCAGCCCCTTTTTCTGGACCGACTCCTCGGCGACGGCAAGATCGAACCGGACGATTCCCTCCGCATCGGGAGGGGTCGTCACCACCCCGATCTCCAACGCATTCAGCAGGCGCCGGGCGTCTCCCTCCGTCGTCTCGATCAGATGACGCTCCGCCTCTTCCGTCAGATCGACTTTCAGTTTTCCGAAACCCCGCTCCGGATCGCTGAGGGCCCGGCTGAGCAGCGATCGAAGCCCCTCCGGCGGAAGCGGCTTGAGTTCGACGATCTGCGAGCGGGAGGAAAGGGCCGGGATGATGGAGAAAAACGGATTCTGCGTGGAGGCGCCGACCAGGGTGATGTTTCCCTTTTCGACATCGGGGAGAAGCGCCGACTGCTGAACTTTATTGAAGCGGTGGATTTCGTCCACGAACAGGATGGTCTTTCGGCCGGAGCGGTTTTTTTCCTCCTGCGCCTTTGCAATCACCTGGCGGACATCGGCCACGCCGGCGGTGACGGCATTCAGATCGACGAAGTCGGATTTACTGTAAGCTGAAATCAGATGCGCCAGCGCCGTCTTGCCGCAGCCGGGCGGTCCGAACAGAATGAGGGAAGAAACCCGATCAGCCTCCACGGCGCGCCGGAGGAACTTCCCCGGCGCGACCAGATGCTCCTGTCCGACGAATTCCGAAAAATCCTTCGGGCGCATCCGCCATGCGAGCGGCGGTTTCCGATCCATCTTGTCTGTCTTCGCAGGGGATTGCTCCATACCTTGACACCATGCCGTCGATGAAGTGAGCGCTGCCTGCTTATGCCAGAGATAGAGCCGGGAGATGAAGAAGGGAGGAAAACAAGAAGCCCCCGCAATTGCCGTGGAACAAAGTTTACTCAAACCCGAAACAACCAGGTGGGCACCGAGATGAAGACTTTAGGCTTTTCCGCCCGGGGCGGAACGTGCACACCGTCCTCCTGGACTCGGCTCCCTGGCAGCGATTGTTAGGTTTAGAGACAACCGATCCACGCACAACGCAGGGGCAACTTTTGTTCCTAGAGCTACCTTACCAAAATCATTTTAAAAATTCAAGGGGAGCGAATTTAATCTAATTTAAATTCTTCAAACTGCTCTTCGATGCTCTCGATAATATCCCGCGTCTTGTCGCCGATGAGGGTATCCCGTTCCTTCTGCCGGCTTCTCAGTTGAAAGAGCTCATGCGCAATATTGATCGCCGCGAGAATGGCCAGCTTGGCGGGGGACGTTCCCCTGGAATGGCTCGCCATCTCGCTCATCTTCTTGTCTACATAGGCGGCGAGCTCTTGGGCGTACGCTTCGTCGGCATCGCCTCGGAGGGTATATCGATGGCCGAAAATCTCGACTTGAAGCTTATTTTTCACCCACCTTCACCTTTACCGGGATCTCTGAATTCTCTTCGATCATCTCCTGCTCTTCCAGATGGCTCAGTGTCCCCAAAATCCGCTCAATTCGAAGACGGACTTCGCCCCGCTCTTCCTGAAGCTGGCGGAACTCCCTCTCTCGCTGGCTGACCTTGGCCTCCAAGCCCTCTTTCTCCCCCCTCAGTTTCTTGATCATTTCGATCATTGTCTGCACGCGCGATTCCAACACCTCTAATTGTTCTTGCACCATGCTCCCCTCTATCTGATTGCTGAATTGC
>JAHFEM010000286.1 GCA_023248505.1 Nitrospirota bacterium | reverse complement strand
CGCTCGTCGCATCCATTCTGGCGCATTATCGTCGGTGAAGCCTGAGTCGAAGGAGGTCTCTTTGCACTTCAGGGATGGAAGGAGGGGGTATGTTCGGTAAAAGGATTACGTTATTCAAGCTTTTCGGTTTTGCGGTTCATATCGATTTAAGCTGGATCATCATCGCCGTTTTGGTGACCTGGTCTCTGGCCGTCGGTCTCTTTCCGTTCCAGTATCGCGGCCTCTCGCCGGGGACATACTGGATCATGGGAATCGCCGGGGCGCTCGGACTTTTTGCGTCGATTATCTTTCATGAAATGAGCCACTCGCTGGTGGCGCGTCGCTTCGGCATCCCGATGAAGGGGATCACCCTCTTTATCTTCGGCGGCGTGGCGGAGATGGACGATGAGCCGCCGAGCCCGAGGGCGGAGTTCATGATGGCGATCGCCGGACCGCTCTCGAGCCTCTTTCTGGCGGCGGCGTTCTACGGGCTCTATCTTTTTGGGGCGCAGCGCGGATGGCCCGCGCCGTTCAACGGGGTGGTCGGCTACCTCGGCTTGATCAACGGTGTTCTGGCGGTGTTCAATCTGATCCCCGCTTTCCCGCTCGACGGCGGGCGGGTGCTCCGGTCGATTTTGTGGGGATGGCGAAACGATCTGCGGTGGGGAACGCGCATCTCCTCGGCGATCGGATCGGGGTTCGGTATTTTTTTGATCTTCGTCGGCGTCCTGAATGCCTTGCGCGGGAATTTCATCGGGGGGGTCTGGCAGTTCTTGATCGGGATGTTCCTGCGGGATGCCGCCCGGATGTCGTACCAGCAGCTCCTCGCGCGACAGGCTTTGGAAGGGGAGACGGTCCGCCGCTTCATGCAGACCGATCCGGTGACCGTCTCCCCCTCCGTGACGCTGGCCCGGCTGATCGAGGACTATGTCTACCGCCATCAGTTTAAAATGTTTCCGGTGGTCGAGGGGGGCGAGCTGGTCGGCTGCATCGATCTGAATCAGGTGAAGGAGATTCCCCGCGATGCGTGGCCGCGCCGGACCGTGGGGGAGATGGCGCGGGGCTGTTCCGGCGAAAATACGATTTCGCCCGAGACCGATGCCGTGAAGGCCCTCTCGAAAATGAACCGGACCGGCCGCACCCGCCTGCTGGTGGTGGATCGGGGAAAGCTGGTCGGGATCCTTTCGTTGAGAGATCTGCTTCGCTTCCTCTCGCTCAAGATCGAGCTGGAAAACGGCGAGGAGCGGCCGGCGTCCAGGCCGGCGCGGGGAGCTGAACCAGGATCTGAAAGAGAAGCGCAAAAACGGAAGGCGGCCTGATCGGGAGGCGCTTCCCCTTAGAGGGGGTTTGCTTCCCCGTAGGTCGGCGAGGCGGCAGGGAGGGTCGGTTCTTTTTTCCCCTCCGACCAGAGCCGGCCCTCGATGGCCGCCAGGAGCGGCGCCAGGCTCTCCGGCTGGAGGGCGGAGATCGCAATGGCGTCGTACCGCTCGCAGAGGGTGGCCGCGGTTTCCGGATCGACCTGGTCCTTCTTGTTGAAGACGAAAATCTGCGGCGTCTTCTCCAGCTCCAATTCGTTCAGGATCTTCTGGACGGTCTCGATATGCTGCTCGAACTGAGGGGCGCTGATGTCGACCAGGTGGATCAACAGGTGCGCGTCGCGCAGCTCATCGAGCGTCGAGCGGAACGCGCCGAGCAGATCGGGCGGAAGCGATTGGATAAAGCCGACCGTGTCGGTGATGATCACTTCCCGCTCGCGCGGAAAGCGAAGCCGCCGCGTCGAGGTGTCGAGCGTCGCGAAGAGGAGGTCTTCGGTCTGGACGTCGCTCTTCGTCAGGGCGTTCAGCAGGGTCGATTTCCCGGCGTTGGTGTAGCCGACGATCGAGAGGATCGGAATCGCGTGAGCGACCCGCCGCACCCGCCGCCGCGACCGCGCCTCGGCCAGCGACTCCAGCTCCCCCTCCAGCCTCGCAATCCGATCGCGCGCCCTGCGGCGATCGACTTCCAGACGCGTCTCCCCCGGCCCTCTTCCGCCGATCCCTCCCGTCAAGCGCGACAGCGCGGTGCTCCGCTCGGCCAGCCGCGGCAGACGATAACGAAGCTGCGCCAGCTCCACCTGGACCTTCGCTTCCCGCGTCTGCGCCCGCTGCGCGAAGATGTCGAGGATCAGCTGGGTCCGGTCGAGAACCTTCATCTCGGTGACCTCTCCGATCGCCTTGACCTGAAGCGGGGTGAGGTTCTGGTCGAAGATCAAAAGATCGGCCTGCTGTTGAAGCGCCTTCATGATCACTTCCTTGAGTTTTCCCTGGCCGAGGAGGTACTTGGGGTGAAAGCTTTTCGGCCGCTGATAGATGCGGTCGATCGGGACCAATCGGGCGGAGCGGGCGAGCTCGGCGAGCTCATCCATCGAGGCCTCCTGGTCGATCCGCGGGACGGTCGAGACGCTGATCAAGATCGCCCTCTCCTTGCGGCGGTCCACAGCACGCGTCGGCCCACCCGAATCCAACTCGGTTTCGAGCGCGGCGAGGAACGATCTCAACGGCAGGTTCAGCTGGTGAATCGAGATCGGCGGATGGATCTCGTAGATTCTTTCGTCCGGATTTTGCGGAAGAAGATGGGCGAGGTAAACGGTTCCGGGGAGTCCCTCCTGGACCACCCCGACCGCGGCGATGAGGTCGAGACGAAGCAGGGCCAAATCGGTCAAGTCGTCTTCGGTCAGCGGTTCATTCTTCAGATGGGTATGAACCAGCCGGACCCCGCGGAGCCCGCGCTTGCCGAAACGCAACTCGGTGAGGTCCGGGATCGTGATCTCCCGTTCGTTTCCGACGAGGACGGAGTAGATCTCCCCCTCTCGTCCCACCAGAATGCCGATCTGTCTTCCAATCTCAAAGGAAAGGGTCGTCATCAGCCGCGCAATCTCCGGCGTCACGACCTGGTCTGATTTGATTTTACGTCGGCCGATCTGCTCCAGCCGCTTGATCTGCTGCGGTTTTAATCCACTCGTCATTCCGTAGATATTCGTTGGGCGCCTCCTTTGTCGGTTAAATACGGGAGATGGTCGGCGGCAGGGGAGAGGGGGGAAAAGATGAAAGAAAAAATCCTTTTGTTTTTCCCGCCTGCCGCCTTCCCCCTTCCGTCTCTCGCAATCAAATTAATATTACCATTTTTCTTTTTTGAAATCGATTGGTATAATAGGCCCCTTGCTGAAGGAGGGGAGAGGACGCGTGGTCGGATCAGGGTCTACAAAGAGATTTTCCGTTGTGACGGTCGCCGTCTGGTTTTGCATGATGGTCGCCTTCAACGGCTGTCAACGGCCGGGCAGCCGGACGGCGGCCGATCCCCTCCCCCTTCCGCCGGTGGAGATGGTCTGGAGCGCCACCGGGGAGGATGCAGCCTTCTCTCACTTCGGCTCGGCGCTGGCGTCGGGCGATGTCAACAAGGACGGCTTCCCCGATCTTTTGGTGGCGGCTAACGCCTTCAACACCGGCTTGGCCGATGCGGGGAAGGTCTATCTTTATCTTGGGACCGCCTCCGGACTGGCCGAGAAGCCGGCCTGGAGCAGCAGCGGCGACAACATCGAGGGGGCCTACTTCGGCTCTTCGATCGCCTTGGTCGATCTGAACGGGGATCGCTTCTCCGATGCCGTGATCGGAGCGAGCAATTACCGGAGGGGAGAGAAGGGCCCTTTCACCGGGCGGGTCTACGTCTATCTGGGCGGGGCCCACGGTTTATCGAGCCAACCGGACTGGGCCTCGTCGGGAGACGCGCAGACGGGGGCGTTCTACGGCGCTTCGGTCGCATCGGCGGGGGATGTGAACGGAGACGGTTTTAATGATCTCTTGGTGGGGGCAAGCGGCTACGCCGATAAGGACCTTGCGGTCGGGAGGGCCTACCTTTATATGGGGGGGCCGAAGGGGCCGTCCGAGAAGCCGGCCTGGACCTCGATGGGCGATCACCTTCCCGGTTCGGGATACAGCTTCGTCGTCGCGGGGGCGGGAGATATCAATCAGGACAGCTACGACGACTTCCTGATCGCCGCCCCTCGGTTTCTCGGAAAGGTCTTCCTCTTCCAGGGCTCCTCGCGGGGACCGTCCGAATGGCCGATCTGGACCTCCTCCGGCGATCAACAGGGAGGGGCCGCCTTCGGCTTGGCGATGACCACGCTCGACGCCGATGGAGATCGCTTCCGCGATCTGGCGAT
>JAHFEM010000285.1 GCA_023248505.1 Nitrospirota bacterium | reverse complement strand
CCGGAAGCGGGGGGTCCGCACCGTGAGTACAATCTGCTCGTCCCGATCGTGGTCGACGGGGAGCGGATGGGATTTGTTCACATCGATATGCGCCTTGAAGACTACGGGCTGTTTTTGAAAGATAACCACCGGCGCCGGTTGATCACCACTTTCTTCATCTTCACGGTGGGGATCGGCCTCTCTTTTTTCCTCTCCGTAAAGTACACCCAGCCGATCGACGAAGTGGTCCAGGCCGCCAAGAAAGTTGCGTCGGGGGACCTCTCGAAGACCTTGCCCGAGCAGCGCCACGGCGAGATCGGGGAGCTGACGAAAAGCTTCAATGAGATGGTCGATAAGCTCCGCCGCCAGCGGGAATTGGAGGAGCGGCTCCGGCAGGCGGAGCAGCTCTCGGCGCTTGGGCAGATGGCTTCCGGCATTGCGCATGAGATCCGAAATCCGCTCAACTTAATTAATCTGAGCATCGATCATCTTAAATCGCAATTCCCGAACTGGGATGCGGTCAAGCAGAAAGAAGCGGAGGAGATTATCTCCAACGTCAAGGTGGAGATCTATCGCCTCAACCAGATGATTGAGAATTTTCTGAAATATGGAAGGCCGCTGCGGCTTCATTTTTCTGAAGTCTGCGTCGATGCGCTCCTGCAGGAGGTCCTCCGGCTCGCCCAGCATAAGGCGGGCGAGCAGCGGATCGAGATCGTGATCGATGCGGATTCCTCCATTCCGAAAATAGACGCCGATCCGGAGCAGTTGAAGACCTGCCTGATCAATGTGGTTTTAAACGCCATTCAGTCGATGCCGCAGGGAGGGAGATTGGAAATCCAGGTTCATCCGGAATCCGCCATGCGGAGCGTCACCGGAGGGGACCCGATTTGCGGAAGCATTGCGCTCTGCTTTCGGGATACCGGGGGCGGCATCGGCGAGGAAGATTTAAGAAAGATTTTCGAGCCCTACTTTACGACGAAGAAATTGGGGATCGGGCTGGGATTGGCCATTACGAAACGGATTATCGAAGAGCATGGCGGCACCATCCATGTCCAGAGTCAGCTTCAACAGGGAACGGCGGTGACGATTCATTTGCCGGTCCGAAGGAGGTCCATTTGAAAAAGGGACAGATCCTCGTCATTGATGATGAGAAGTCGCAACGGGACATCTTAAAAGTGATTCTCCGAACGGAAGGATACGGCGTGCAGACCGCGGGGAGCGCGACCGAGGCGCTCCGGATGTTTGAGGAGGATGCATTCGATCTGATCCTGAGCGATTTGAAGATGCCGGACAATGACGGACTCTTCATCCTCGATCGACTCTTTAAGATCAACCCGGCCGTCTGCATTATTATCATGACGGCTCATGGGACGATCGATTCCGCTGTGGAGGCGATCAAGAAGGGGGCGTTTGATTACCTGACGAAGCCGCTCGACCGCGAAGAGCTCCTTATTTCGGTCGCGCGGGCCTTTGAGAAGCTGAACCTGGTTCATCAAAACAAAATGCTGCAAGAGCAACTTTCGGAGCGATTCGGTCTCTCCAATATCATCGGGAATCATGTCAAAATGCAGGAGATCTTCAAGACGGTCCTGAAGATCGCCAATAGCACCGCAACGGTATTGATTTTGGGCGAAAGCGGAACGGGAAAAGAGCTGATCGCGCGGGCGATCCACTACAACAGCGTTCGAAAAGACAACCCTTTCCTGGCAATCAACTGTGCGGCGATCCCGGATACCCTGATTGAAAGCGAACTCTTCGGCTATGAGAAGGGCGCTTTCACCGGAGCGACGGGACGGGGCATCGGTTTATTCGAAGCGGCCGACGGAGGGACCCTCTTTCTGGATGAGGTCGGGGATCTTTCCCTCACGATGCAAGCCAAGATTCTCCGAACCATCCAGCAGCGAGAGATCCGGCGGATCGGCGGGAGGGAAGAGATCAAGATCGATGTGCGGGTGATTGCGGCGACCAATAAGAACTTGAAGATGGAGATCCAGGAGGGAAATTTCAGAGAAGACCTTTTCTATCGTCTGAACGTTATTTCAGTCCGTCTTCCCTCTCTGGCGGAGCGTGCGACCGACATCCCCGTCTTGACCAATCATTTTATTGAAAAGTACAATCAGCGCTCCGGTCGGGAGATTAAAGGGATTGCCCGGCCGGCGTTGCGCCTCCTTCTGGACTACTCCTGGCCCGGGAATGTACGTCAGTTGGAATCGACCATTGAACGGGCGGTCCTTCTCTGCGAGGGAGAGACCATTGAACCGGAAGACCTTCCCCAAGAGATTCGATTGAAGACCTTCACCTCTGACCGAATTCCCTTTGATATCCCGCCCCAAGGTTTCTCTCTGGAAGATTTTGAAAAGGAATTACTGATGAAGGCGATGGAGAAGAGCAACGGCGTGATTGCAAAGGCGGCAAAGCTCCTGGGAATTAGCTATCGGACGCTGCAGTATCGACTTGAGAAATTTAACATCCGAAAAGAAGAAGAACCTATTCCAAAAGGGATATTTCCTACCCCAAAAGGTAGATAAAAAGGTTGCTCTCCTTCCAGGATGGATTTGCAAAGCGAAGAGAGTAATGCAAAAGCAATGACTTGGAGATCGGCCGGCCTTTGGCACATTGATTGCTCAGTGAGCAGGTCGTGAACGGAGCATTAAATTAAAAATCGATATTGAGGAGGGTATGTCAAAATGCGTAAAGCACTATCTTTGATGCTTTCATTATTATGCGCCGGTGCATTCACGGCTGCATCTGTCATGGCAGAAGAAGCGGCCGATGGCGGGAAGGCTGCGATGGGAAAACCGGCAGCCGAGACCAAAGCGGCCCCGATGATGAAAAAAGGTAAAATGACCAGCATGAAGGGGGAGATCACAGAGGTCGATGCGGCCGGCAATAACGTCAAGGTCAAAGAGAAGGACAAGGAGGTCACAATCAATGTGACCGATAAAACCATGATCACTGCGGGAAAGACCAAGCGATCTCTTGCAGACCTCAAGGCCGGCGATAAGGTCGTGGCCAAGTTTACAGACGAAGATGGAAAAATGGTCGCCCGCTCTATTCGCGTGGCAACCGCAGGAAAAGGCGGAAAGAAGGCAGCTGCGCCTAAGGCCGAAGCCCCTAAGGTAGAGGCTCCCAAGGCAGAAGCTCCCAAATAGTAGAACTGCTTAATTGTTAAAAAAGGGATGGGCCCTTTCGCGACCCATCCCTTTTTGTTTCTCTATTTACAGCGTCGCTGATCTGAATGATTCAATGCGAGGGGAGATCGAATCTCTTAGTAGGGCTTAATCGGTTGAGGGAGGCTTCGACGGCGATGTTTTTTCCTTAGGCGATGAATCTCCCTTTGCGTCGGAGGGTGCGGACTTCTCCGCCCCTTTGGAGTCGGAGGATGAACTCTCGCTCTTCCCATTCTTTTTGGCATAATCGGTAACATACCATCCGCTTCCTTTAAAGACCAGGCCGGATGGAGAAGAAATTATTTTATGAACCTTCCCTCCACAGGAGGAACAAATTGCGAGGGGAGGATCGGATAACTTTTGTAGAACCTCGACCCGCTTCTTGCACTGTTCACATTCGTATTCGTAGATCGGCAAACCAAACACCTCCGTTGTTTTTCAATTATTTCTTTTTGAGCTTTGCTCGGAAATCGGGTAATGACTCATTTTGAAATTCCCACGTGCGTCATCCCCGCGGAAGCGGGTATCCAGAGGTCTTAAATTACTGGATTGCGTTCCGCGAAGCGATCAGAGGCGCTGTGCGCATCACGCTATGCGAGTTTGAGGATTGCGCTTTTGAACTTTTTGAGCCCCTCGCTTAAGATCTCTCTTGAGACGGCATAGGAGAGCCTCAGGTATCCATCGGCCCCGAAGGCTTCTCCGGGAATGGTTGAAATCCCTCCCTCTTCGAGGAGAAAGGAGGCGAGATCGGTCGAATGGTCGATTCGATGCTCTTTGTAGCGGGTGCCCATCAACCCTTTTACGTTCGGAAAGACATAAAAACTACCGATCGGACGGGGGCACCGTATTCCTGGGATCTGATTGAGTGCCTCAACCATGAGCATCCTTCTTTTATCGAATTCATCGACCATGGTTTTGATAAAAGGGGCTCCGCCCAGCAGGGCCGCTGCTGCTGCCTTCTGAGAGATAGATGTCGGGTTAGAGGTGCTCTGGCTCTGGACCGTTCCCATCGCATCGATGATTTCTTTC
>JAHFEM010000012.1 GCA_023248505.1 Nitrospirota bacterium | reverse complement strand
CGTTGGCGTCGATCGGGGAGGAGCCGGTGGCCGATCTGACCGTCCGTTCGAGCGCGCTGCATGGGACGGTGATCCGAGGGGAATTCATTCAGAGGATGCTCGATGAGTTCCCGATCCTCTGCATCGCGGCCGCCGCGGCGGAGGGGGAAACGGTGATTCGGGATGCGCAAGAGCTGCGGGTCAAGGAGAGCGATCGCATCGCGACGATGGCCCAGGCCCTCCGGGGAATGGGGATCACGGTCGAGGAGTTTCCCGATGGGATGCGGATCGAGGGGAAGAAAAAATGGAAGGGGATCTTCTGCGAAACCCATGGCGATCATCGGGTGGCGATGGCAATGACGATCGCCGGGCTTCTCGCGGAGGGGGGGAACGAGATCGATGATGTCGCCTGCATCGATACCTCCTTCCCGGGATTCATGGAATCGTTATCAAATTTGACGGGTAGATAGATTGAATGTGAGAAAATTGATTATTGCCATCGATGGTCCGGCGGCGGCCGGCAAGAGCAGCGCGGCGAAGAATTTGGCCAAACGGCTCGGCTATCTTTATCTCGATTCGGGGGCGCTCTACCGGGCGATCGCGTGGAAGCTTCTTCAAGAGAAGATCAATCCGGAATCACAGGCCGACGTCGAGGCGGCGTCCCAATTAATTGAGATCGATCTGCGCTTGAAGGGAGAGCAGACCGAGATCTGGGTCCACGGGGTCGATGCCACCCCCTCCCTTCGGCAGCCGGAGGTGACCCGTGTCTCTTCAATCATTTCGACCTATCCGGGGGTTCGAAAGAAGCTCCTCTCCATTCAACGGTCGATCGGGAGCGAAGGCGGGGTTGTGATGGAAGGGCGGGATATCGGCACGGTGGTGTTTCCCGAGGCCGATGTGAAATTCTATCTCGATGCGACCACGCCGGTCCGGGGGCTCCGCCGCCATCAGGAGCTTGAGCAGAAAGGGATCCCGTCCGATCTGGAGAAAACCACCCGAGAGATCGAAGAGCGGGATTTAAAAGACAGCCGGCGGCACGTCGCTCCCCTGAAGAAGAGTGAAGACGCCATCGTGATCGATTCCACCCCGCTGAATCTGGACGAGGTGATCGCGCAGATGGTTCAAGAAGTCGAGAAGAAGCTTGAGACCCGGCAGCAGGGAAGCATTCAAAAACTGAAATAAATTTCGGATTGCGAATTTCGGAATTCGGATCGAAAGAGGAGCATTTGTCTTTCCACTCCGCACCCCGCAATTCCACAATCCGCATTCGGATTATGCTCTATCGAATCGCGCATTGGGTGGTTTGGACTCTGGCGAGGCTCTTCTTTCGCATCAGGGTGATCGGTGAGTCTCAGGTTCCCCGGGAAGGGGGGGTGATTGTCGCAGCCAATCACAACAGCTATTTTGATATTCCCCTGCTCGGTTGCGCCCTTTCCCGCCGCGCCGACAACATTGCCAAGAGCGAGCTTTTCGAAAATTGGATGCTGGCCGCTCTCTTTAGGGCGCTCGGGGGGTTCCCGGTGCGGCGCGGGACGATCGACCGTCAAGCGATCGGCGAGGCGGTGCGGCGATTGAAGGCAGGGCATCTCCTCGTGATGTATCCGGAGGGAACGCGCAGTAAGGATGGCCGGCTCCAGCCGCCGAAGCCGGGGATCGGAATGATTGCGGCACAGTCCGAGGCGAAGGTCGTTCCGGCGTATCTGTTGGGAACGGCGCCGGTTCAGCCGTTTCGGAAGGTGACGATCCTCTTCGGCAAACCGCTCGATTTTAAGGGGCAGACCCAAGAAATAGAGAAGGCTGAAAAAGAAGGTATCAATCCCAAAATACTTTATGCTACAATTTCTCAGGAAATCATGAATGAGATTGCGGGGCTAGAACGGATGCTGGCAGAGACCGATTGTTGAGGAGCTGGGATGGAAATTTACATCGCTGAAAATGCAGGATTCTGTTTTGGCGTAAAGCGCGCCGTAAAGATGGCATTTGATGCGGCCGAGAACTATCAGGGGAAAGTCCATAGCCTTGGGCCGTTGATCCACAATCCACAGGTGGTAGATCGGCTGGCCGAGAAAGGGGTGCAAAAGGTCGAGCAGTTAAACCAAATTGAGGACGGGGTCGTGATTCTTCGATCGCACGGCGTCTCTTCCCCTCAGGTGGTTGAAGAGGCCGAGGCGCAGGGGCTGCATATCATTGACGCCACCTGCCCGTTTGTAACCAATGCGCAGCGATATGCCAAGCAGCTGGTCGCCGAAGGATATCAGGTCGTCATGGTCGGAGATCGAAACCATCCGGAATCGCAGAGCGTCCTCGGGCACGCCGGGGGGGAGATCCTCGTGACGGAAGATTTCGATGAAATCAAGCAGTTGCTGAACAAGTTCACCCGGAAGCGACTGGGGATCATTTCCCAAACGACGCAAACCTATGGAAAATTTTCTGAAATTGTAGTAAAATGCCTCCAAATCTGTGAGGAGGTCAAAATCTTCAACACCATCTGCTACGCCACCGAGGACCGCCAGACAGAGGCACAGAGCCTGGCGGAGAAGGTGGAAGCGATGGTGGTGGTGGGAGGAAAGAACTCTGCCAACACGACCCATCTCGCCGATATCTGCCGTGAAAAGGGAGTTCGGGTTTATCACGTTGAGACGGCTCAAGAGATTGAGCCGCATTGGTTTGAGGGGATCGAAAAGACCGGGGTGACGGCAGGGGCTTCCACGCCGGATTGGATTATCCAGGAAGTCATCAGTTATCTAAAAACGATTTGAAGGGATCAGAGGCGGCCCCAGGCCGCCGTTTCCATTGTTTGAGAAGTGATCAAAAATAGGGGCCGGCATCGGGGCTTGATTCCACTCCGTATTCGCCGACGCCTAAATCCAAAGAAGAGGGGAGAGAATAGTTTTTATGTCAAAAGCAAAAAGAGCATTTTATGAAACCGATGAGGTGGTGGACGCCGAGAAGAGTCAAGAGCGAATGGAGCTCGAATCGCTCTATGCCGAAACGTTCAAGAATCTCCAAGAGGGAAGCGTCGTAGAGGGAACGGTCCTCTCTGTTGAGTCAGACGGGATCATGGTCGACATCGGATATAAATCCGAAGGGGTTGTTCCCAGGCATGAGTTTACGGCCGAAGAGGTCAGCAAGCTTTCGCCGGGCAGTAAAATCCTGATCTACCTCGAGGAGCGGGAAGATTCCGAAGGAAACATCATCCTCTCAAAGGAAAAAGCCGACCGGATGAAGATCTGGAAGGAGATCGAAGAGGTCTACCAGAAGGATGCGGTGATCGAGGGGAAGGTCATCTCCCGAATCAAGGGAGGGATGATCGTCGATATCGGGGTCAAGGCGTTTCTGCCCGGCTCTCAAATCGACCTTCGCCCGGTGCGAGATCTCGACCAGCTCATCGGAAAAACTTTCCCGATGAAAATCATCAAAATGAACCATCGTCGCGGCAATATCGTTGTCTCCCGCCGGGTGCTCCTGGAGGAGTCGCGTGATCGGAAGCGGCAGACGACCCTATCCTCTCTTCAGGAAGGACAGGTGATCGACGGGGTGGTCAAGAACATCACAGAATACGGCGCCTTCATCGATCTGGGCGGAATCGACGGCTTGCTGCATATCACCGATATGTCCTGGGGCCGTGTCGGCCATCCCTCCGAGATTTTCATGGTGGGGGACAAGGTTTCCGTCGTCGTGCTGAAGTACGATAAAGAGACCGGCCGGGTTTCGCTCGGCTACAAGCAGAAGATGCCCGATCCGTGGACCCATGTCGAGGAGAAGTATCCGTCCGGGACCCGTATCAACGGGAAGGTGGTCAGTCTCACCGACTACGGCGCCTTTGTCGAATTGGAGCCGGGGGTGGAGGGGTTGGTCCATATTTCGGAGATGTCGTGGGCGCATGAAGCGAAGCATCCTTCGAAGATCGTTTCGGTCGGCGATCGCGTAAACGCCGTGATCCTCAACGTCGATCGGAAGGGACGAAAGATCTCGCTCGGGATGAAGCAGGTCGAGCCGAATCCCTGGAATGTGGTCGAGCAGCGCTATCCGTCCGGGACCAAGATCAGCGGCAAGGTCCGCAGCATCACCGATTTCGGCGTTTTCGTCGGCTTGGAAGAGGGGATCGATGGGCTGATCCACATCTCCGATATCTCCTGGACCCGCCACGTGAAACATCCTTCCGAGGTCTTCAAGAAGGGCCAGCCGATTGAGGCGATCGTATTGAAGGTCGATCGCGAGAAGGAGCGGATCTCCCTCGGCTTCAAGCAGCTCACCCCGGATCCTTGGGAGACCGAGATTCCGCAGAAGTACAAGGTCGGCAGTCTCGTTCGCGGAAAAGTCACGAAGATCACCGACTTTGGGATCTTCGTCGAACTCGAAGAGAATGTGGAGGGTCTGATCCATATCAGCGAGGCGGGGGTTGATGCTCCGGCCCGGGTTGAAGATGTCTTCCATATCGGAAACGATGCCGAGGCAAAGATCATCCGGATCGACACGGCGGAGAGGAAGATCGCCCTTTCCATCCGGGAGCAGCGGCGCGATTCGGATAAGGACGCGCTCGATCGCTATCACAGCACTCAGGGAAAGCTTGACCAATCTCTCGGGGCGGTGGCCAGCAAGATCACGCGGCGGCCGAAGAAGGGTGAAGAGGATAAGGAACCTTAAGGCCGGTTCGGGTCTTCTATTCATCGCGAAATAAAGCGCTTTGCCGATTGAAATCTTCCCTCTCCTTGCTCTTTTCAAATGCGAGGAGAGGGAAGAACGGTTTCGAATCGGGATTCGATGAGGGGACCTGTTCGGGTCCCTTCGGCGCCCGCCCGAGGCGGGGAAATGCTCCTGATGGCTCTGCCGGAGTTCCCACACCAATATGAATCGAAAAGCTTTTCTCATCGGCGGAATCTACTTTCTTCTCTTCCTGTTTATTTTCTTCCTCTTCACCTTTTGGGCGACTCGGATGATCGGCGGGGGAGACAAAGGGTGGAGATCGGGCGATCGGATTGCCCTGGTTCGGATCGAGGGGGTAATCGCCGATTCAAAGCTCGTGGTCGAGGAGCTTCGGCGCTACCGCGATGATGACAGCATCAAAGCGATCCTCCTTCGAATCGATAGCCCCGGCGGCGCCGTGGTTCCTTCCCAAGAAATTTACGACGAAGTCAAGCAGATCCGCGCGGCCGGAAAGAAAAAGATCGTCACCTCCATGGGGACGGTCGCCGCTTCCGGCGGGTATTATATCGCCGCCGCCTCGGAGAAAATTATCGCCAATCCCGGAACCCTGACCGGCAGCATCGGGGTCATCATGGAACTGGTGAACGTCGAGGGGCTCCTTCAAAAGATCGGTGTCGAGGGTGTCGTGATCAAAGCCGGGGAGAATAAAGATGTCGGCTCTCCCTTTCGAAAGATGACGGAGAAAGATCGCGCGCTGCTGCAGCATGTGATGGACGACGTCCACGCCCAGTTCATCGAAGCGGTGGCGGAAGGTCGCTCGCTCAAAATCGAAACGGTTCGCGCCTATGCCGATGGGCGGGTTTTCACCGGCCGGCAGGCGAAGGAGATCGGCCTGGTCGACGAACTGGGGACGCTTCAGGATGCGATTAAGCGAACGGCGGAGCTGGCCGGTATCAAGGGAGAGCCTCAGATGGTCGAGACACAGGAGCGGTTGACCCTTTTTCAATTGCTCCGGAGCGAATTTATGGGAAAGTGGGAGGGCGCTCACTTCCCGGCGACATCGGTCCGGCTGGATTATCTTCTCTCCTTTCAGTAGCCGTTCAGCAGAGTCGAGATATGCAGGGATGGCGCCCGATCCATCAACGTAAATAGGGGGGGAGCATGACCAAAGCAGAATTGATTGAGAAGGTCGCGGAACACTATACCGTCCTGACCAAGCGCCAGACGGAAATCTTGGTCAATACTTTCTTCGACAGCATCAAAGAGGCGCTGGCGAAGGGGGACAAGATCGAGATTCGGGGTTTTGGCAGCTTCCGGCTCCGCCATCGGAGAATGCGCGAGGGCCGAAACCCAAAGACCGGCGCATTGGTGGCGGTTCCGGAAAAAAAGGTCCCGTTTTTCAAAGCCGGAAAAGAATTAAAAGAATTGGTCGACCGGGGATAAACGGCCTCCCCGTTTTGCACCCGATGTGACCCTCCCTTCAATAGGCGCCCTCGATTATTCTCCGTTTCGGTTTTTCTATTTCCTGACGTCGTCTTTCTTGTCCAATCGGTCGATCTTATCCGCAGGGAGTTGTCGCGACCCCGGCGCCGGTGGTGTCGATCGATCCGGAGCCGCCGTTGACGGCGTCGACCCTATCCGGAGCGGAATGATCCCAGAGATTATTCCGGGCGAAGATCGCTCCATTGCCGTTATTAATCAGGTCGCCCCCGTTGCAGCTAAGCGTATTGCCGCCGTCGCTCCCTCCTCCACCCCCCAGATCGGGATTCGATGCCCCTTCAATCACAACCCCTCCCCCCGGATTGTTCCTGATTTGATTTTGACGAAGCGCGGGAGCGGCGTTCGAGATCAAGACGCCGATCGCGCCGCCTGTATTATTTTGGATCGTATTCTGCGCGATGAGGCCGGCGTCCCCCGACATCGATTTGATTCCGATATTGTTCTGGCTGATCGCGTTGTTCGAGACGGTGACATTGCTTGAGATCAGAAGCGCCCCGGTGTCGTTGTTGGTGAATTGAACGTTGCTGACGGTCCCGTTGACCCCCTCCGCGACGAGGCCGACCCGCCCCTCGCTTCGAACGGTCAAACGGGAGATCGAGGCCCCTTCGGCGAGGATCACCGCCGCCAAAAGGGGACCCGCGGCCGGACTGGTATAGGCGCCGCTTCCTTGGAGGACCGTCCCTTGGGTCGCGGCGTTCGGCTCCCCGGTAAGCAAGACCCTTTCCTTGATTCGGAGGGGGAAGGTCTCGCCGGGATCGGTCGGAAGTCCGGTGGTGCTGCCGGGCTGATAGGTCCCCGCGGCCACCTGGATCGTATCCCCTCCTTGCGCCACATCGAGGGCATGGGTGATGGTGGAAAAAGGAGCGTCGACGGTGCCGGGCTGAAGGTCGCTTCCTCCCGCGGAGGAAGCGGTGACGAAGTAGGTCCGGGGAAGGTGGATCGATGCGGTCCCCCCTCCACCTCCGCAAGAGATCAGAAAGAGAATGACAGAGAAAAAGAGGAGGGGAGATGCGAAGGGGCGAATCAGGAAAATTTTGCGGAAAGCGTTTCGGTGAGCGTTGATAATGGAATCTCCTCTTGCGCTTTGGTCGACATGTTCCTCAGGATGGCCGTTCCCCGCGTCATCTCGTCCTCTCCGAGAATCAAGACATACTCCGCCCCCAGGCGGTCGGCCCGCTTCATCTGGCTTTTGAGGCCGATGTTCGCATTCCCCATCTCGCTCCGGATATTTTCCCGGCGCAGCGCGAGGAGGATCGGAAAGAGCACTGCGCCGGCGGCCTTTCCCAACGGGGCGAGAAAAAGCGGGAGACGCGACGCGGGGACCTGGGCCGGATCGATCAACTGGACCAACCGCTCCATCCCGATGGCAAATCCGATCGCCGGGGTCGGCGGACCTCCGAGCGCTTCGACCAGGCCGTCATATCGCCCTCCGGCCGCCACCGCGTTCTGTGCGCCGAGCTTCCGTGTGGTCAGCTCGAAGGCGGTTTTGGTGTAGTAGTCGAGCCCCCTCACCAGGTGCGGTTCGACCTGATATGGAATGGCGAGCAAGTCGAGCCCCTCCCGAACCGATTTGAAATGCTCCCGGCATTCGGCGCAGAGGTGGTCGATCGGGGAGGGGGCGTTCCGGGCGATGGCTTTGCACCCTTCCTTTTTGCAGTCGAGGATTCGAAGCGGATTTGTTTTAAAGCGCCGCTGGCAATCTTCGCAAAGCTCTTGAAGATATTTCTCGAAGTAGGCTTGCAGCGCCGCGCGATAGTCCGGGCGGCAGACGGGACAGCCGAGGCTATTGATCTCCAGCGTAAGGTCGGCCACCTGCATCCGCTCGAAGAAGCGGGTCAACAGGGAGAGAAGCTCCACATCCTGGCGCGGATCGATCTCTCCGATCACCTCCGCCCCGATCTGATGGAACTGACGGAGCCGGCCGGCCTGAGGCCGCTCGTGCCGGAACATCGGACCGGTGTAGTAGAGCTTCCAAAAGGGGGTTTGCGCCCCCAGATGATGTTCGAGGTAGGCGCGGACGACGGGGGCGGTCCCTTCGGGTCTCAGGGTCACCATTTTACCGTCCCAGTCTTGGAAGGTGTACATCTCCTTCTCGACGATGTCGGTCGCTTCGCCGATGCTCCGGGTGAAGAGCTCCGTCGTCTCCAAAACCGGCGTTCGGATTTGCGAGAAGCCGAACGTCGCGAAGGTCTCGTGCGCGATCGATTCCGCCCATCGCCAACGCTCGATTTCGTCCGGGAGGATGTCTTTAAAGCCTCTCAATGATGCGAATTTCGACATGGATTGACCCTTAGAAAACTTAAGGGACACTATAGCGATGACTTCTTTTGAAGTCAAGGAGAAGCGCGGAGTTGAAACCATTAGAAATCTGAGCATGTCAAGGATGAGGAATCAAGCGCGATGGCTTGGGGCAACGCCCCATTACC
Source organism: Nitrospirota bacterium (assembly GCA_023248505.1). Taxonomy (GTDB): domain Bacteria; phylum Nitrospirota; class Nitrospiria; order SBBL01; family Manganitrophaceae; genus Manganitrophus. The sequence continues at coordinate 3,715 of JAHFEM010000012.1, read as the reverse complement.
AACGTGCTTGATTCCTCATTGCCCTTCGAAAATTCTTGCCATCCTTTGGAGGGGGGCGATATACTAGTGCTTCAGCATTTTTACTTTCCTTTTTACCGAGAGTGAGTGTGATATGACCGATGATAAGTATCTCATGCTGCGCCATGTTTTCCTCTTTCAAGAGCTTTCTGCCGAGGAGCTTAAGAAGTTGGTGCCGCTTCTCAAAGAGGGGGGGTATCGGAAGAATGAGGTTCTTTTTCGGGCCAATGATCCTGGGAGCACTCTTTTTATCTTAAGATCGGGACGGGTGAAGGTTACCTTGACCGATCGCCATGGCCGAGAGGTGATTCTCCGTGTGATGCAGCCGGGGGAGATCTTCGGAGAGATGGCGATTCTGGACGGATATCCCCGCTCCGCTACCGTGACGGCGCTGGAGAAGAGCCAGGTCTTCACGCTCGATCGCGATTCGTTTCTTCGATTCATTCAGGAGCATCCGCACTGGTCTCTCAAAATGCTTGCCACGTTGAGCCGACGGCTCCGAAAGGCGAACGAGCGGATCGGCTCCGCCATCCTGTCGGACGCCCACGGCAAGGTGAGCCGTGTCCTGCTCGATCTCATTCCCGATGGGGAGTGGGAGGGGAAAGAGGGGATTCGCGTCCGTCTGGCGCTCACCCGCCAGCAGTTGGCGGCGATGGCCGGTGTGACCCGCGAGACCTTTATCCGGGTTCTAAAAGAGTTTGAGCGCGCCGGATCGATCCGAACGGAAGGGAAGGAGATCATCATCGTCCGGCAGACCGATCTTAGCCGGGAAGCGCTCTGATAGATTTTGCCGGAACGTTGTTTCTCATTTTTGTATGAAGGGATCGGTTTGGTTCTAATTCGTCTTGATCGTTTTTATTTTCTTCTGTTATTGGTTCTCCTCTCCCCCTTGTTGGCCCATTGCTCTCGTGGATCTTCTTCCGCGCCGTCCGTCTCCGATGTGGCCGCGCCCCCGGCTTCCGCTCCGCCGGTGCCGGCCAACACGACAGCGCAGTCGTCCCCCCCCGAGCCGGTCAGGGAGCCGCGGCTCAAGTTGACATTGGCGGGCGGCGAGGAGGGATGGCGCGGCGGCGTGGCGACGGCCGATCTCGACGGCGACGGAAAGATGGAGATCATCGCGGCGCGCAAGGAATTCGTCCTCGTCTGGCATGCCGACGGGACCCTTTTCTGGAAGGCGGTCTACGGTTTCTCCGCCGAGGCCTCCCCGGGCCAGAGCAGCGGCCGGATCTGGGGGCCCCCGGTGGTGGCCGATCTCGACGGCGACGGCCGGCTGGAGGTGGCGGTCGGGAGCAGCAAGGAGACGATCTCGGTCTGGAGCTGGGATGGGAAGATGAAGAGCGGCTGGCCGAAAGTGGTCGGAGGGGAGACCGGCTCGGCGAATCGCGAGATCCGTTCGCTGGCGGCGGGTTCCCTCGGCAACGGCAAGATGGCGCTTCTGGCGGCGCGAACCCGAACGACCCAGATCCCGGTGGCGTTTCTGTTCGATTCCCAGGGAGCGGTCCTTTCCGGCTGGCCGCAACTCTCACCGTTGGGGGGGTGCGTCCTGCTCCCCACGGTCGGCGCGAACTGCTTCGAGGCGGGGACCTACGATCAGAATGCGGCGCTTGCCGACCTCGACGGCGATGGAAAAACCGACGCGATCATCGGCTACGACAACGCCTATGTCGGCGTCTTCCAGCTCGACGGCATCCCTTTCAGAACCCCCTTCCTCAACCGGCCTTTCTTCCCGGGGGTGCCCGCCTTTCACGATCCGGTCTTGGCCGGCCAGGGATGGGGGCCGGATGGAGAAGACCGCAGCGAGTTCACCGACTCCCCGCCGGTGATCGCCGACCTCGACGGCGACGGCCGCCTGGAGCTGATCCTTGTGGGGGATCATGAACGGGCCGGGATCACCACGATCTTGGGGAATTCCCTCTTCGTTTTTCGCCCCGATGCCACCCGCCTGCCCGGCTTCGAGCGGCCGTTTGAGACCCGGCGCTATCATGCGCCGCTGGTGACCGAGGATCCCCCCGGAACGAACATCGTCGACGTCAGCCCCGCGCCCGCCGTGGCCGACCTCGACGGGGACGGCAAAAAAGAGATCCTCTTCCCGGCCTACGACGGCATGCTTTATGCGGTGCACCCCGATGGGCAGCTCTTCTGGCAGTTTTCCTTCGACGCGTTGGGAACCCGGTTTGCGACCGAGCCGGCGGTGGCCGATCTAAACAACGACGGGATCCCGGAGATTCTCTTCGCGACCTATGAGACGGCGGCGGGAAAAGGGGCGTTGATCGTCCTCGATCACCTCGGAGGCCTGCTGGAAAAGGTCGCCCTGCCGGGGCGGGGTTCGATGGCCGCCCCGACGCTCGCCGACATCGACGGCGACGGAGAGCTGGAGGCGATCGTGCAGCTCAAAGACGCCACCTCCCAAGGGGGGGTGCAGATCTATTCGCTCCCCGGATCGAAACCGAATCAGCTCCTCTGGCCGACCGGACGCGGCGACCTCCTCCGAAACGGTGATGCCGGTCACTGATATCCCATTTCTACGAGTCATATTCGTTTATTAAAGTCAAGAAGCGCATCTCCCCGCAGACTATCCTTTTGGTTAGAAAAGAGTAAAATGCCACTTTGCGTTCGCTTCTTTATCAAGGAGGTCGATTTGATGTCTTCTCACCCTTTTGTTCGAAATATTTTTCTAGGCTTGCTCTTTGCCCTCAGTTTTTCTCTGGCCGCCTGCGGCGACTCCTCTCTGTCCCACACCCCCGATCGGGTCGCGGGCGACACCGGCGTTCCTCCCGCGCAGCCCGCCGGTTCAGATCCGGCCGTCGCCCCTTCGACGGTTCAAGACGATCTCCCAGCGAACGAAGATCCTAATTCGGGAGAACCGATCGCCGTCGTTCAGCGAGCCGCTTCCGTGATTCTTCCGGTCCAAGCGCCGAAACTCCTACAAACATTGAACGGCGGATACGAAGGGTGGCTGAGCTCTCCCGCGGTGGCCGATCTGGACAAGGACGGCTATCCGGAGATTATTGCGGCGAGAGATCGAACCCTGTATGTCTGGCATTCGGACGGAACGCTTTTTTGGAAGGGGGTCGCCTCCACGGTCGGTCGGATTTGGGGACCGCCGGTGGTCACCGACCTCGATCTGGATGGACGACAGGAGGTCGCCGTCGGCAGCCATCAAGAAAAGGTCTCGGTCTGGCAATGGAACGGACAGCCCAAAGCGGGCTGGCCCAAATTCTTCGGCGGGACCTCGGAGGTGCGGTCGCTGGCCGCGGGAATCATCGACCCCGCGACCGGGAAAAAGGGACTCTTGGCGGCGCGGTCGTTCACGAAACCGATCGCCTATTTGATGAACGCGACCGGCGCGGTCATGCCCGGCTGGCCGCAGCTCTCTTCTACCCTCGGCTGCGCTCCGAAGGTCACCTGCTTTGAAGCGGGCACCTATAACCAAAATGTCGGGATCGCCGACTTAAACGGCGATGGAAAGAACGACATGCTGATCGGCTACGACAACGCCTATGTCGGCGTCTACCATATGAACGGCGCCCCTTTCGTCACCCATCCGATCTTCAAGCGGCGCTATTTTCCCGGTGTCCCGGCCTTCCACAGCTCCGCCTTGGCGATTCAGGGGTGGGGACCCGACGGAACCGATCGGAGCGAGTTTACCGATTCCCCCCCGGTGGTGGCCGACATCGATGGCGACGGCAAAAGAGAG
>JAHFEM010000284.1 GCA_023248505.1 Nitrospirota bacterium | reverse complement strand
CCCCCGTTGCGTCCCATCAGGCAGACCACCTTCCCCGCCGGGATGGCAAGACGCACCTCGCGAAGCACCTGGCTGTCGCCATAGAAGACGTTCAGCCGTTCAATCGTCAGCATCTCCTTCGCCTCACCCTTCGCCCCTCACGCCGAACGTCTTTTCGCTTTCGTCATCCTGCTCCCGTCCGAGATAAACCTCCACCACCCGCGGATCGTTCTGGACCTGCGCCATCGGCCCCTCGCAGAGAACGGTCCCTTCATGAAGGACCGTTACTTTTTTCGCGAAATGGCGGACGAACTCCATATCGTGCTCGATCACCAGAACCGAATACTCCCGGGCGATCCCTTCCAGGAGCAGGCCGGTCTCCTCCCGCTCCTTCCCCGTCATTCCGGCCACCGGCTCGTCGATGAGAAGGAGCTTCGGCTCCTGCGCCATCACCATTCCGATTTCCAGCCACTGCCGCTGGCCGTGGGCGAGGGTTCCGGCGAAGCGCTCGGCATGCTCCGTCAATCCGATCCATCCGAGGATCGCCTCGATCCGCTCGCGATCTTCCTGGCCGCGCCGGCCGAAGAGAGAGGGGATCACCCCTTTCCTCCCACGCAGCGCGAGGGTGAGATTATCAAAGACGGTGTGATGCGGGAAGGCGGTCGGGGTTTGAAATTTGCGGCCGATCCCCTGATTGGCGATCTGGTGCTCCCGCAGCGGGAGGAGGTCGGTCCCTTCTTCAAAAATGACCCTCCCCTTCGTCGGTTTAACTTTCCCGGAGATCACATCAAGCAAGGTCGTCTTCCCCGCCCCGTTCGGGCCGATGACCACGCGCAGCTCCCCCCGTTCCATGAAAAAGTTCAGATCGCGCAGGGCTAAAAACCCCTCGAAGCTGACGGTCACCGCCTCCAGATAGACGATCGTCTCCTCCGGCTTTCCGACGGCTTGCCCCTCGCGATTCACGGGTGGAACGCCCTCTCCGTTCGGGTCGGCCCCTCCCTTTCTCCGGCCGTTCGACGAAGGGATGTCCTCCGTCCCCCCTCCCGAAGCGCGGAGTCTCCCGAAGCGTTTCCGAAACCAGTGACGCCATTGACCCGGAAGGCCGACCAACCCATTCGGAAAAAAGAGGACCCCTCCGACGAAGAGACCGCCGAGAAGAAAAGGCCAGAGCTGCGGGACTTGGGTCGTCAGATAGGTCCGAAGGCCGTTCACAACGATCGCCCCGAGGGCCCCGCCGATCAGCGTTCCGCGACCCCCGAGCGCCACCCAGACGACCACTTCCAGGGAGGGGAGGACCCCCATCTGACTCGGCGTAATAATCCCGACCTGTGGGACGTAGAGCCCTCCCGCCACCCCCGCCAAAAGGGCGGAAAGAACGAAGACGAAAACTTTATACCCGGTCGTAGAAAAGCCGCAGAAGTGAAGGCGCCGCTCGTTGTCCCGAACCGCTCGGAGGACCTTCCCCAGTTTTGATGTAACGACCCAGCGGCAGAGGAGGTAGGCGCCGATCAAGAAGAAGACGGTGGCGACATAGAGTCCCCGCTGCGTCGCCTGGTCTTGAAGGGAAAATCCGAGGAGGGTTTTAAAATCGGTGAGACCGTTGGTCCCGCCGAGACTCATTTCATTCCGGTTGAAGAGAAGCCAGGCGGCGAAGGCAAGCGCCTGCGTCAGGATGGAGACATAGACCCCTTTGATCCGGCTCCGGAAGGTCAAATATCCGAAGAGCGCCGCAAAGAGGGTCGGGACGAGGATCACCCCCAGAACCGCAAGCCCGAAGTGATCGAACGGCTTCCAGAACCAGGGGAGCGTCTTCATTTGATTCCAGACCATGAAATCGGGGATCGCCTCGCCATATTTGCTCTGCTTGGAGCCGATCTCCAGCATCAAGTACATCCCGATGGCATATCCGCCGAGGCCGAAGAAGACCGCTTGGCAGAGGCTTAAAATTCCGGCATAACCCCAGAGGAGGTCGAGGCCGATCGCCAGGATCGCCAGCGAGAGGTATTTCCCGAGAAGGCTCAGATAAAAGTCGGGGAGATGAAGGGGGGAATCGGCCGGAAGCAGGTTGAGCGCCGGCAAGACGACACCCAAGGTCACCGCGACTGCAACCAGCCCCATATTTTCTTTCTTCAGCATAGCTTAATATAGACACGCGCAGAAAGATTGAAGGTCCCGTCGAAGCGCGGTATCCCGCGCGCCGGCACTTGGACCCTATGCCGACTCCGCCGCCCTTCCTTTGGCCGGGAAGAGACCGGAGGGTTTTCTTTGAAGAAAAAGAATGATCGCCGCCAGGATGAACAGCTTGGCATAGATCGCCCCGCCGGTCCCGCCGATCATCGGCTCCAGAATCTTGTTGAGCATCCCGATCCCCATCGCCGAGACAATCGTCCCGGCCAGCTTGCCGACCCCGCCGACGACCACCACCATAAAGGAGTCGACGATGTAGGTCTTCCCCATCTCCGGATCGACATTGCCCACCAGGCTCAAGGCACATCCCGCCAGGCCCGCCAGCCCCGCTCCAAGGGCGAAGGTCCACCCGTCGACCCGGCGGGTCGAGATCCCAAGACAGGCGCTCATGTCGCGGTTCTGCGTCACCGCACGGATCTTCAGACCGTAACGGGTCCGCGAGAGGAGGAGATGGATGCCGGCCAACCCCGCGATGCTCAATATGATGATGAAGATCCGGTTGTACGGAAGCACCAGACCGGCCGTCGCCTGAACGCCGCCCCGGATCCAATTCGGCGCGTTCACACTGGTGAGATCGCCGAAATACCACCGCGCCGCCTGCTGCAGAATCATGCTGATCCCCCAGGTCGCCAGCAGCGTCTCCAGCGGCTTTCCGTAGAGAAACCGGATCACCCCCTTCTCCAAAAGCCAGCCGACGAATCCGGCGACAAGGAAGGAGAGCGGAAGCGCGGCGATGAAATAGAAATCGTGGTAGGCCGCCGGAAGACGCGCCGTAAAGAGCTCCTGCAGAACGAAGGTCGTATAGGCCCCGACCATCATCATCTCGCCATGGGCCATATTGATCACCCCCATCAGTCCGAAGGTGATCGCCAGCCCCAATCCCATCAATAGCAAGATCGAGCCGAGGCTGAGGCCGCTGAAGAGGGTTCCGGCGAACTGCTCCCAGACCTGGTAGCGCTCGATCCGGCTAATCGCCGCCTGGATCGCCCCGCGGACCGAACGATTCTGCTCTTGAGGCTCCTCCGAGAGGAGGGACTTCAATCTCGGGAGCCCCTCCTGGCTGTGGATCGCCCCCAGCCGCTCCGCCGCCGCCTGCCGCACGGCCGGATCGGGATCGGCCAGTTGAAGCTGTCCGATCGCCTCCTCCATCGCATGCCGCGCCCATCGGTCCCGCTCCGAGGCCAAGACGCGAACCAGCGGAGGCAGGCCGGAGAGATCGCCGCCGTTTCCGATTTTGGTCGCCGCCGATCGCCGCGCCTCCGGGGAGGGATCATAGAGCTTGATCCGGTCGAGCGCCGCTTGCAGCCACCGCCGCCCCTCGCCCGATCCGACCGAGATCATCTCGAATCCTTCTTCGGTCCCGTCCCCCTCGCCGACCTTCTTCCCCGTCGACGGATCGACCAGAATTCCTTTCTTCTCCCCCTCGGGCGATTCGACCGTTTCAACACGGACAATCCGGACCTCTCCTTCTTTTGACCAACGGTAAAGGCTCCCTTCATGGAGCGCGTTCAAAAGGGGAAGGGTCTCCGGATCGCTCCGTTGCGCCAGCATCTTCAGTGCGGTTGTTTGAAGATCGAGATCGCCCCCGGCAATCCGTTCCATTTCAACTGCGAGACCACCCCTCTCTCCCGTCGCGGGGATCTCTTCCGATTGAACGAAGGAGACAAAAACGACGAACAACATGAGGAGCACAGTAAAAAAGAGGAACGGTGCGCTCCCCGTCTCGTCGATCTGTTTCTGCCGCCGGCTCCCTTCGGCTCTTTTCATCAAACCATTCCTCTCGAACAGAGGGGCCGCCCGGAAAGGGCGGCCCCCGAATTCACCCACATCCTTTACATCGGCTCGATCGGCATCGCCGACGCATCCAGGAAGACCTTCTGTCCCCCTTTCATATCGAACGATCCCTTTCCCCCTTTGCCCCAATCACATTGACGATCGGGATAGGTATATTCGCTCCAGGGTTCCGGCGTGACCAGGCCCTTCGACTGCCAGATGATCTCGAACTGCCCGTTGGCCAAAAT
>JAHFEM010000283.1 GCA_023248505.1 Nitrospirota bacterium | reverse complement strand
CACCACCGGCAGCTTCCTGGATCTCGATCAGGAGAAGATCCGCCTAGATGCCGCCGTCACGCAGACGGAGAGCGGAAAATCCCTCTCCAATTCGGAGGTCCATGGAGATCTGCCGACCTTCTATCGACTGGAAAAGGAATTGGTCTTCAAAATCCTCTGCGGGATCGGCCACTGCCCGGAGAGCCTCGACAGCCAGACCATGGCGGCGGTCGAGACGATCCACACCCGAAACTTTAAGGCGTTCCGCCTCTACTCCCAGGGGCTCGAATACCTCGATCAAAACAAATATCGGGAGGCCTCCCACTCCTTCTTCCTTGCGGTGGAAGAAGATCCCGAGTTCAACCTCGCCCGCAAGGCGCTCTTGGAGACCCCCCTCTTCCCGCTCGATCTCACGGCGATGATCTCGGGGGCCGAAAGGGTCGGCGACGGGGGGACGGCGATCCTCTCGACGGGCGCCTTCTTCAACGCCCCGCAGATCCCGGAGAGTTCGTCCGGATATCAGGCGATGGCTCCCTCGATCGGAATCTTGACCCCTCCTGCGCCTCCCGTCCCTCCGCCGGCGACGGTCCCGGTGCAGATTCAAGTGCAGTTTTAGGCAGGGGCGGACTGCGCGTCCGCCCTGACCGTTCACACAATAAAGGGACGCACACATCGATGCGCCCCTTACGGAGACAGGATCAAAACATGATGCGAGAAATATCGATTCGGAAGCAGGTCGGCTTGTTCTCAATGATGATGGCGCTCGCTTTGCTCTTCAACGGCTGCCAAGGAGGAGATCCGAATGGAACCGCATCGGTTCGTCTCTCCCTCGACCTCTCCGCGTCCAAAGCACGGGCCGCGAAAGCCTCTCTGGCTCCCGCCCCCAGCGGGATCACCTCGGTCCGAATCGACGTGACCGGCCCGGAGATGGACCCTCTCTCCACCTCGGTGGAGGTCCAATCGGATCAGGAAACCGTCGTGGCGCTTGAGATCCCGGCCGGTCCGGCAAGACACTTCGTCGTGACCGCGCTCGACATCGAGGGAGCCGGCCGGTTCCGAGGCGAGGCGACGGTCGATCTGGCGCCGGGATCTTCCCCGAATATTACGATCTCCATGTTGTCGCTGGACATCACGGTTCCGCCCGGACCGCCTTCGATTCAAATATCGCCGCGCACGGCGATCGTCCCCAAGGACGGCGGGCAGACCTTTTCGGTCACCGGAATCGACCCTTCGCAAGTTCAATTTCAGGTCGGCAGCGCCGCCGGGAACGATCCCGATCAAGTCGGAAGTATCGTAACGGACGGCGACTACTCTCCCCCGGCGACCATTCTGACCGATGGCGCCACTCCAATCGGGAACCCGACTCCGGTCACGGTCACCGCCATCGACAAAACCAATCCCAACCGCCGCGACGCGGCGCAGGTAACCCTGGTCACTGGCCCGCAATTGGAGTTCGGACAGAACGTACCGGTGACACCGGCCACGACAACCTTTGGATCGGTCTCCACAGATTCATCAGGCCATCGGAGCATCGCGTATCATGAAGGACGAGTCTATGCGGTTTGGTCACAGTTTTACAATTCACGAGAGAGTAATTATGTCTTCTTCTCGCAAAGCGCAGATGGAATCGTTTGGTCCCCTCCCATCTCCATAACCGGTCAGATAAATCAGGATCTAACGAACGCAGAGACCGAACCAACGCTCGCGGTTGGCCAGGACGGAACGGTCTATGTCGCGCTGACAACAAATAATTGCCCTTTCTGCAGTGCTCCCTTCTTCCGTGTCCAACTATTGGCGCTTCCTGTCGGTGCACAAGGATTCACATCTCTTTTTGGACCTTATGCGACCAACAACACTAACACGCCATCGCCTTCCGTGGCGGTGTCACCCAACGGAGCTCTCTTTGTCGGCTGGTCGGGGCAGGAACTCCGCGGCAATGTCGACATCTTTCTGCAGCGGATCAACAAAGACGGCAGCCTGATCGATGCCACCCCTCGAAATCTCACGAAAGACTTCGGTGCATTCACCGACACCCAATCCGTTTTATCCATCGGCGAAGACGGAACCGTCTACTTGGTTTGGGAGCAGTCTGCCAACAGCCGCAATTTTCTAGCCGTTGCTTCCGTAGACGGAGGAAACACATTTTCACCTCCAGTCCCCGTGAATGACAATTCGGATTTTGGGCTCGCCAATCCGTCTATCAGTGCGGGACCTGCAGGGACCGTTTACGTCGCCTGGGATAATTCGATTTGCGACTGTAATCCTGAGGTCTTCTTTGATGTCGGGAAAATCGAAGGCGGCACGATGGTCTTTGGAGAAGACAAGCCGATCGGGAAAGCGGTCCTCAACTCTGAAAACCAGACGACCCCAAGCGTTGCATGGGATCATGCGGGGGGGATCTATATCGGTTTCGAAGAAACACTATTCGGGTTTGACGAAAATGGAATCTTCGTGGCGAAGAGCCGCGATGGAGGAACTACCTTTGCCTTTTCCCGGATTGACGATGGATCCCAGATCGTACCGAACAAACGCGACCCTTCCATCGCGGTCGACCGGGCTGGCCGCGCTTTCTCCATTTGGACGCGTCTGAATTTTTCGCAAGGGCCCGACGATGCCCTCTTCGCAATGGGGGAATGATCCAATAGAATCGGTTTGTACATACCTAGGGTAGAACATTTCTAAAATGGGCGGAAAGGGTTGATAAAAACAACCAAACCCCTTCTACGAATGAGAGTTGGAATGCTGTTTCATAAATATTTGGCTTTGATGATATTTCTCTCTCTCGCCGCCTGCAGCGCGGGAGGAGGGGGATCGTCGGAAACGGCGCGGGTGGGGATAACGATCAAAGTCCCGTCGGCGGTCGAGAAGGTTTCCGCGTCGGATCAGGCGAAATCGCTCGACCCGGCTCCCGCCCCGATCGCGGCGATCGGGGTGAGTGTCGTTGACGGCAATCAACGATTGCTTGCATCGACCCGAGTGCCGGTTTCTCCCGGTCAGGAGGTCACCCTCACCCTGGAGGTCCCCGCCGGACAGGCTCGCATATTTACCGTTCGAGCGTTCGACGAGGCCGGGACCGTCCTCTTTGAGGGGCAGGCCAGCGCCGATCTCACCGCGGGTGTCTCCGCCTCGCTTGCCATTCAGATGGCGCCGGTGAACCCCGCTCCGCCCTTCTTATCCCTTTCGATCAGCCCCACCACGCTCTCCATCCTCGTCGGCCAGACGCAGCTCTTTACCGCCACACTGACCGGTCCGGCCGATCCGGTCTTGAACTGGAGCGTCAATGACATCCCGAATGGGAATTCCGCCGTCGGAACGATCGCCCCCGCCGGAGCGACCACCGCCGTTTACACGGCCCCCCTCTCTCTTCCCGATTCGAATCCGGTCAGGATCAAGGTGAGCAGCGCCCAAACGGACCTTTCCGCCACCGCGGTCGTCACCCTTCTGACCCCCCAAACGACGGTCATTATCGACAAACTCAACGGCGTCGATGGCCCGGATTGCGGAACCGAAAGCGGCGCTCCCTGCAAGACGATCACCCAGGGACTGGCGCTCGCCCAGGCCGGGCAGACGCTCTTGGTCGCTTCCGGCACTTACGACTTCGGCCGCGGGACGTTGCAAGAGCCGGCCCCGCTCGCGATGAAACCGGGCGTCCACATCCAGGGCGCGGGGGCCGCGACGACCTTTCTTAATTTCGACGGCACCACCGACCCCGACGGGGCGGGCATCGTCGGGGCCGACAATGCCACTCTGTCGGGCTTTACGATTCAGGATGACGATAGCCTCCAATTTCAAATCAGCATCTCCGGCGCCTCTCCGACGATCAGCGACAATCGATTCTTCGATCTCTGCGATCACTGCAGCACCGCTGTCCGGGTGCGCGGCGATGGGACGCCGATCCTCTCCGGGAACACCTTCGGCCGGACCGGAGCGGGACTGGCGACCGCCCTTCGGGTGGAAGACACCGCCTCCCCCCTCATCGTACAGAACACCTTCGCCGGAAACCGGATCGGAATTCAGACGCTTTTAAGCGCCGCCCCGAAGATTGAGGCGAATACGTTGACCGGAAACAACGTCGGCCTCTCGATAGAAAACACATCGAATCCGGACCTCGGCGGCGGCGACCGAGAAAGCAATGGCGGAAATATGATCGCCTGCAACAGCACCGCCGACGTCACTGTCGCCGATACCGTCCAGGTCATCCACGCACAGCGAAATCGGTGGG
>JAHFEM010000282.1 GCA_023248505.1 Nitrospirota bacterium | reverse complement strand
ATGAAAACGTTGGCGGCGATCGCACACGGATTTTCCTCGAACCTCATTGAGCGGGCTGCGGATGTCGCCTTAAAAGAGAGAAGACCGCTCCTTCTTATTCCACGGGAAACACCGCTGAGCCAAGTTCACCTTCGGAATATGCTGATGCTTTCGGAAATGGGGGCCACCCTCATTCCGGCGATGCCCGCTTTCTATAATCATCCACGGACGATCGACGACATGATTGACTTTATCGTGGGGCGTATCTTGGATGGGCTCAAGATCGAGAACAAAATCTACCGCCGATGGAAGGAATCATGAAGGTACGATTTTATTGGAGCCTTTTTCGGATCATTATCCCGGCGCTATTTCTCCTCTCCTGTGAATCGACCCCCGAAGTGGCGCCTCATGCAGATTGGGCCGACGTCACCCTCCACGCGGTCGGCATTGGGCCGATCCAAGGAGAGTGGTCTCTTTCAGAGAGGATTCAAGCGGTGCAACATGCCAAGATGGACGCGTATACAAAGCTTGAATCCCAAATCATGGTGCTGCAAACCGGGTCAAAAAAAACGGTGTCTGAGTTGGCTGCAAAGGATGAGCAAATCGGGAAGAAAATCGCTTCCTTCGTCAAAGGGGCCAAGATTATTCAAACCGAGAATAAAGAGAACGGGGTCGAAGTTTTGACCGAACTTTTCTTGGGAGAGAACTTTAAGGCGACGATTGGCCTTGCAGAGAGAAAACCGAAACCGGTTTCAAAAGAGAATCGACAGGATGACTCATCGCGATATTAATCTAGGTAGGAAGTGTGGCTGATCGAAAAGAGCTCTTTTTACCCCGCCTCAATATTGAATTGCTCCAAGCTGAAACCCTCCTCTTTCTTGCGGAAGACCCCGCGACCGACGGATCTTCGCTGGATCTAATGGCCAAATACTTTCTTACGACGGAATCGCTTATCCGGAAAATTTTTCATCATCCGAATGTCCGCGAGAGCACGCTCAGCTATGTCCGCACGTTTGGGGATTATTCTCAGGAGCCGTGGCTGGCATCGCCGCAGAAGGAGGGCGGGGAGGCAAAGGAGCCGGAGATTCAGGATCTGAATCTGTTTCAGCAAGTTCAGAATATGAAGGTGGCTGAAAAAATTCAACTTGCACTCAAGGGAAACAAGGAGGCGAGAGCGCTTCTCCTAAAGGATTCAAATAAACAGGTGATCCTTGCTGTGCTCAACAGCCCCCGGCTTACGGAGCGAGAGGTGGAATCGATCGCCCAATCAAAAAATGTGTCCGAGGAAATCTTGCGTGTGATCTCGAATAATCGAAGCTGGATTAAGAATTATGGGATTGTCGCCGGTCTTGTGAGCAACCCCAAGACGCCTGTGGGTGTATCCCTCAATTTCATTAAATTGCTCAAGGTAAAAGACCTTAGTAGCCTCTCGAAGAACAAAGGCGTTCCGGAGGTCATCCGGACTTCCGCCGGAAGGCTGCTTCAGACGAAGCGAGCAGGGCAGTAATCCATCGGCTTGCTCCAAATCCCATACAGAAGTTTTCTGCTTTCTTTGTCGCCCCTCCCTGCGAGCCTTCCAAAAAATTAACTTTTAATCTAAAATCTCCAGGTTCCTTGACAAACGTCAAATACTAAGTATACTTACTATCGTCAAATTGCATGGCGGGATATCCGAGGAATTTTCGAATGGCTCAGAAGAGTAACGGGAGATATAAAACGAAGGATATCTGCACGTTGTTTGATATTTCAAAGGCAACATTGTTCCGTTGGGAAAGTGAAGGACTAATCTCCGGGGTGGGACGTGACTGGAGGAACTGGCGGCTTTACTCCGACCAGAATATTAAAGAGATCAAGAAGATTATCTCTCGCCGCTCCGGATATTCCGGCAAAGAGAAATTTTCCAGGAAAGGTTAAGATGCCAATTTCGATGGGATTCTCTCTTCCCTTTTCCCGCAAAAAAGAATTGATTGGACTTGATATCGGCTCCGGCGCAATTAAACTGGTCCAGGTAAAGGAAATCGGCAAGGGATATCAGCTTCAAAAGTTCGGCGTGAAGGCGCTCGATTCCGAACTCATCGTTGATGGGACGATTATGGACGCGGGACGGGTCGTCTCCGTGATTAAGGAGCTCCTGGAAGAGCAAGCGGTTAAAATAAAGGATGTCGCCGTTTCGGTTTCAGGTCATTCCGTCATCGTCAAAAAGATCAGCCTTCCAGTGATGACAGAGGATGAATTGGAAGAGTCCATCAAATGGGAGGCGGAACAATATATCCCGTTTGATATTAACGATGTCAACATCGACTTCCATATTCTTGGAACGGCAGACAATCAGGAATCGAAAGAGCAGATGGCGGTCCTACTGGTGGCGGTTAAGAAGGACAAGCTGACCGAATACACCACCCTGGTGACGGAGGCCGGCCTCAACCCGGTGATCGTCGATGTGGACGCGTTTACCTTGGAAAATATGTTCGGTATCAATTACGAGGCGAGGGAGGGAGAGATTGTCGCGCTGGTCAATATTGGCGCCAGCGTCATGAATATTAATATCTTGAAGGGAGGGACCTTCGCCTTCACACGCGATATTTCGATCGGGGGGAACCGCTATAACGAGACGATCCAGAGGGAGTTCAACATCAGCTACGAACAGGCGGAAAAGGCGAAGCGGAACGAGCCGGTCGAAGGAATTGATCCACAGGCCCTCTCCACAATTATCAATAATCTCAATGCGGAAATTTCTTCGGAGGTCATCCGATCGTTCGACTATTTTAAAACAACCTCTACGAATGAAAATATCGACCGAATCCTCCTCAGCGGGGGAGCATCCAAGCTGTCTGATCTCCTCTCCCAACTCGCGGAGAAATCGGGCGTTCCCGTTGAAATGGTGAATCCGTTTAAGAAGGTTGATATTCCCAAGAAATTATTTGATCAGGAATACATCCAAGAGATGGGGCCTTTGGCTGCAGTCGGGATGGGTTTGGCGATTCGAAAAATTGGGGATCGGTAATCAATGATCAAGATCAATTTACTTCCATCGCAGAAAGCGAAAAAGGGAAAAAAGAAGGTCGAGATCCAATCGCAGTTGATCCTTGCATCCATTTTGTTGTCCGTTCTCTTCCTGGTTCTGGGATATATCTGGATTCTCCTCAATGAGAAGGTCGATAATCTGGCGGCCGATAAAACAAAGCTAACGACCGAATTGGGAGCGCTCAAAGCAAAGGTTAAGGAAGTTGAAAATTATGAGCGGGATAAAAAAGCGGTCGAGGGGAAAATAAAAATTATCGAGCAGCTTCGGAAAAATCAATCCGTTCCTGTTCTCCTTCTCGATCAAATCAGCCGGAGCCTTCCTGAAAAGGTCTGGTTGGTGAGCGTCAATGAGCAGAATGGCGTCATCGACTTGGATCGAAAGGCGACCACCAACAGCGAGATCGTCGATTTCATCAGCAATCTCAAGAAATCTTCTCTCTTCAAAGACGTACAGATCCTTGAGTCAAGGCAGAATGTGGAGGGGGCCATTGTGATTTACACATTCAAACTCAAATGGTCTCTTGTATAGGATAACCAGAGGCGACCGGGCGGCATTATGGCACTGAATCTAGAAAGACTGAAAAATTTAACCAATACTCAAAAGTTTGTCTCTCTCGTTCTGGTGGTTGTCATTATCTCCGGCGCGTTTGTCTGGTTTATTTTCATTCCGAAAAGCGGCGAGATCTCTACCCTCAATGGGGAGATTGCGACCTTGAGCAACGATATTAATATTCATCGGACCAAGGTGAAGCGCTTGGATGAGTTGGTCAAAGAGAATCACGAACTGCAGCGAAAATTGGCTGAGTTGAAGGAGCAGCTTCCCCCGGAAGCGGAGGTGGAAATCCTTTTGAAACAGGTATCGGAATTGGGTGGGAGAACCGGGCTCGATTTTAAATTGTGGAGGCCCACAGGTAAGAAGCCCAATGCATCGGGTTTGTACGTCGAGATTCCCGTGAATGTCGAGGTGGCGGGGGCGTACCATGCACTCGGGGTCTTCTTTGACAAGATCAGCAAGCTGCCTCGGATTATTAACGTGTCGAATATCAAAATGGGAAATTCAAAATCAGAGCAGAATAAGGTTTTGATTCAGACCAGTTTCTCTGCCACCGCGTTTGCTTCTGTAGAAGAAGGCTCGCCGGTCCAGAAACTTCCTGAAAAGGGAAAGACGCCATGATGAGGGGACACTCTTTTTTCTATAGTGGCATGCTCTTCCTCATGGC
>JAHFEM010000281.1 GCA_023248505.1 Nitrospirota bacterium | reverse complement strand
TCACTTTCGTTACGAAGAGCCCTCCCGCTGCCGAGCTTCTCAAAAAAGCGGCTGGAATCATCAAGGGATCCGCCGTCCCTCAAAAAGATAAAGTCGGCAAGGTGACCCGATCCCAGGTCGAAGAGATCGCAAAGACAAAGATGCCGGATCTCAACGCGGTCGATCTGGAGGGGGCGCGGAAGATCGTTGAGGGAACAGCGCGAAGCATGGGGATCGTGGTCGAGTAATCTTAAAGTCTTTTTTCGGAGCAACGCGGGGCCGGCGACAATGGGGCCGGATGGAGCGGATGCTCCGCATAGATGTTATTGGAACAGGATATATAAGCCGAGGGGGAGATGGGTAAAAAATTTGATGCGGCAGTCGCAAAAGTCGAGGAGAGAGCGTATAAGCTCGACGAGGCGCTTGATCTGGTCAAGCAGCTCCATTTTGCCAAGTTCGACGAGAGCGTCGAAATGGCGGTTCGTCTGGGAGTCGATCCGAAACACTCCGATCAGATGGTGCGAGGCTCGGTCGTCCTTCCGCACGGAACAGGGAAGAAGGTTCGCATCCTGGTCTTTGCGAAGGGGGAGAAGGAAAGAGAGGCCACTCAGGCAGGGGCCGATTATGTCGGCTTGGATGATCTCATCGAGAAGATCAACAAGGGGTGGATGGAGTTCGATACCGTCGTCGCGACCCCCGATTTGATGGGAGCCGTCGGTCGGCTGGGAAAGGTGCTGGGACCGCGCGGATTGATGCCGAATCCTAAGACGGGGACAGTCACCTTTGATATCGCCAAGGCGATTAAAGAGATTCGACAGGGAAAAGTGGAGTATCGTGTCGAGAAAGCCGGAATTATTCAGGTGACCGTCGGTCGTGTTTCCTTTAGCGCACAGCAGCTTTTTGAGAACGCGGACACCGTGCTCGATTCCATCATCAAGGCGAAGCCGTCATCGTCCAAGGGGAAGTACGTTAAAGCGGTTACGGTCTCTTCGACAATGGGGCCCGGCATTACGGTGGATGAGCTGAGTATCGGCCACGGCGTCTCTTAACTCGGTTTTTTCGCGGTTATATCGGATCGATTAACAGGAACGAGGAAATAAGGGCGGAAAATGAAAAAAGAAGAAAAAGAGGTGATGATTTCGGAGTTGCGGCAAAAGTTTTCCAGGGCAAAGGTGGCCGTCCTGGCCGAATTTTCCGGCATGGGGGTCGAAGAAATCCGCGAAGTGAAGAACGAGCTGCGCCGTGCGAAGGGAGAGTTTAAGGTCGTGAAGAACACCCTCGCCTTTCGGGCCGCAGAGGGGACGACATTACAGGGGATCCGCGAGCATTTCAAAGGGCCGATTGCCGTTGCCCTCGGTTATGAAGATCCGATCGCCCCCACAAAGGCCCTCAATAGTCTTGCGGATAAACAGAAGAAGTTGAAGATCAAGATAGGGGTGGTTGAAAGCCAGGTGGTCGATCTGGTTCGACTGAAGCAAATCTCGAAGCTCCCGTCCAAACAGGTGTTGGTCGGCCAATTCATCGGCCGTCTCAAATCTCCGCTTTACGGCTTGGCGGGAACCCTCAACGGCGTTTTGAGCAAATTCGTCAGGACCCTTCAAGCGGTTCACGATCAGCGTCAGGCGCCTCCATCCTAGGTTGCGAAAGAAGCGTTTGAATCATTATCACTAAAACTTTAACCGATTCATTTAACAAAGGAGAGAACCGAAGATGGCACAGACAGAGGAAATGGAATTAACAAACGATCAAATCATTAAAGCGGTCGAAAAGATGCCTGTACTTCAACTGTCGGAGTTGATTAAGATGGTGGAAGAGCGATTCGGCGTGACCGCGGCGGCGCCCATGGCCGTGGCCGCAGCCTCAGGGGGCGGCGGTGCGCAAGCGGCTGCACCGGTCGAGGAGAAAACGGCGTTCGACGTGGTTCTCTCCAATGCGGGCGATAAGAAGATTCAGGTCATCAAGGTGGTTCGCGAGTTGACCAGTCTCGGTCTGAAGGAAGCGAAGGATCTCGTCGAGGGAGCCCCGAAGGCGGTCAAGAGCGGCGTCACGAAAGAAGAGGCCGAATCGATGAAGAAGAAACTTGAGGAGTCGGGAGCCAAGGTCGAAATCAAATAAGATCCCCTTCGGCTTTCCCAGACTCTGATGCGGCTTCAAAATCGGTTTTAAACTGAGTCCTTTTGAAGGTCCATCATTTGTTATTGTAGGGATTGAAGATCCGGAATCTAAACTCGAATAGGCGGGACCTTTCCAACTGGAAGGGCATTCCCGCCGTCGATTTTCCGGAAGTTTCGTTCGGATGACCTTTAGCGTGGACTCCAGGAGGTTTTATGGCACAGAGCACCGTAAACGGTACTCGAGAGAGGAAAGATTTATCAAAAATCAGCATCCAGATTCCGATTCCGAATCTGATTGAGATTCAGAGGCAATCGTACGAGCGCTTCCTGCAACGAGATACGACGGCGGAGCAGCGTGAGGATATCGGATTGCAGTCGGCGTTTACAAGTGTCTTCCCCATCTCGGATTACAATGATACGGCGATGATCGAGTTTATCGATTACTCGATCGGAACCCCCAAATACGACGTGCAGGAATGCCTCGAGCGGGGGATGACTTTTGCCGCTCCGTTAAAGATCCGCGTCCGTCTGGTGGTTTGGGATAAAGAGGCCAAGGGAGACGCAAAGAAAGTTAGGGATGTCCGTGAGCAGGAGGTTTACATCGGCGAACTTCCCCTCATGACGGAGAACGGAACGTTCTTAGTGAACGGGACCGAGCGGGTGGTCGTCAGCCAGCTTCAACGCTCGCCCGGCGCGGCCTTCACGCACGACAAGGGAAGAACCCATGCGAGCGGGAAGGTTCTTTATTCGGCCCGGATCATTCCGTATCGCGGTTCCTGGCTCGATTTTGAATTCGATGCGAAGGATATTCTCTATGTTCGCATCGACCGGCGCAGGAAGCTTCCCGCGTCGATCCTCTTAAAGGCCTTTTCTCTGGAAGAGGGGGACAAGCAGGAGAAGCGGTATACGCTGGCCGGACGGGAAGGGAAGACCGAAGGGGGAAGCCTCGAGGAGGCGATCCTAAAGCTGTTCTACCCGATCGAAGAGGTCCGGGTGGCGGACGGCGCTTTCTTTAGGAAGCTTGATTCGGAGATCCATGCCGGCATCAAGGCCCCGACCGACTTCATGGATAAGAAAGAGAAGGAGCTCCTTGCCAAGGAAGGGAGCAAGATGACCAAGGGGGTCCTCAAGCGGATGCGCACGGAGGGAATCAAAGAGATCCCCTATCCCAAAGAGGAGTTGATCGGAAAAGCGGTCCTCAACGACATTATCGATCCGAATACCGGCGAAGTTCTCCTCGAGCGCAATCACGAGTTAACGGATACGGTTCTGGCCAAAATCACCCAAGCCGGCATCAAAGAAATTAAAGCCCTCTACATCGACAACATCCAGGTTCTTCCGGTCATTCGCGACACCTTGTCCATCGAGAAGGTGGCCTCTCCGGATGAGGCGATGGTGGAAATCTATCGGCGCCTCCGGCCGGGCGAAACCCCGACCATGGAGACGGCGCGGGTCCTCTTCGACAATCTCTTCTACAACCCGAAGCGGTATGATCTCTCGCCGGTCGGCCGTTTGAAGCTGAATAAAAAACTCAACCTCGATCTGCCGCTCGACAAGCGGACGCTGACGGCTCCAGACATTGTCGAAGTGATCCGTTATCTGGTCAATCTGAAGACCGGAAAGGGAGAGATCGAGGATATCGATCATCTCGGCAACCGCCGTGTGCGATCGGTCGGGGAGTTGCTTGAGAACCAGTTCCGAATCGGCTTGGTCCGGATGGAGCGAACGATCAAGGAGCGGATGAACCTGCTCGATCTGGAGACGGTTCTGCCGCATGACTTAATCAACGCCAAACCGGTGATCGCCGTCATCAAGGAATTCTTCGGCAGCAGCCAGCTCTCGCAGTTCATGGACCAGACCAATCCGCTGGCGGAAATCACCCACAAGCGGCGTCTTTCCGCGCTCGGCCCCGGCGGGTTGACCCGGGAGCGGGCCGGATTTGAAGTCCGCGACGTTCATCCCAGCCATTACGGCCGTATTTGTCCGATCGAGACCCCGGAAGGCCCGAACATCGGCTTGATCACGTCGCTGGCGACCTATGCCCGCGTCAACGAGTTCGGTTTTATCGAATCTCCCTATCGAAAGGTGGTGAAGGGGCGGGTCACCGAGGAAATCGAATTCATCTCGGCGATC
>JAHFEM010000280.1 GCA_023248505.1 Nitrospirota bacterium | reverse complement strand
CATTTGAAGCAGGTCGTCCAGCGTGAACGAACACCCTTTGGCCGTTGACCCGTAAGCCCGGCCGAGGAGGACAAATCCTCCCTCCGCTTCCCGGCCCAGATCTTCGGTGAGAATCGCCATGACCGAATCGATATTCGCCAGATCATAATGGGCGAGCAGCCCCACCTCTCCCTTTCGCACCGGCTGAAGCGTTTCCGTGTGGAGAAGCAGGGTGCGGACCTGCGGCGGGGCAATATAAACACGCGGGCGATCGTGGCCGAAGATGCCGTCATAAAATTGGGAAGTCATCTCGGCCATGCCATACTCGTTGACGCAGCTCTTCGAAGGAAGGCCGAGGCGTTCTTCATAAAGTGTGTAGAGTCGCTCGCGAGGGATTTCTCTCGATCTGCCTTTGAATCCTCCGGTGTCCATCAATCGACTTCCCTCCGGAAGGGAAAGGGGATCTGCTTGAGCTTGCAGGAAATCGAGGAAATGAACAAAGGAAAAAGACGTTCCGAGAAGCGCGACCGGTTCACGGAGTCCGATGAGATCCGCCGCCAGCCGTTCCGCTTCGAGCCGGTCCCCTTTAATGTAGTATCGGCTTTCCCCGGTCCCGAAGGCGTCGCGAACAGCCTCCATCATGTGCGACAAAGAGGAGTTTGGGGCTTCTTCCGGGGAGGGGGAGAGGATCGCCATCCTGAGCCGTTTGCCCTCGGGCAGGAGGTGTTTTCCGAAGTGAGAGAGAATGGCGGCCCGGGAGAGCTCCAGATCGAAGAGCGCATGGCGGCTTTTTTCTTTTCCGGTCGTCCCGCTCGATTGAAAGACCCGAACCGCTCCGCTTAACGGGCGACACGAGAGATCGGTGAGCCGAAACGCCATGACCGGAAGGGGGGGGATCTCTTCCCATCGCTGAACGAGTTCGGGGGTCTTATTTTGAGAGAGGCAGAACTGCCGGTAACGGGGATTGCGATCGAATTGATAACGGAACAGAAGCAGCGCCGCTTCGCTGAAGCGCCCTTCCGAAGCCCCTGTCTCTCTCGCGTGAATCAGTTCTAGGATGGCATCTCTCATCGTATTGAGAGATACACTATGGATCGATAGACTGTCAAGCGTGGAGAGGGGAATATCTCAATGATGAGAGCGCCTCTTACCGGCCGGCGCGAAAGAATGGGAGAGAACGGACGGCTCGCCTTGCCGCCAGGAAGAAGACGGCTGCGACGATTGCCAGCATCTCGGCCGCATCCAGAGGACTGCTTCCGCTGTTCAAGGGGAAGCGAATGGCGCATCCTCCCCCGCCTCCGCCACCTCCGCCGGATGGGGCGGAGGCATTGCCGCTGATCTCTTTGGAGACCTCGTTGGAGAAAGCGCTTTGATTGCCGGAAGAATCGTAGGCCGTGAGGGAAAAGTAGTGGACGCCCGGCGAGAGCTCCAGGAGCGTGTGGCTGGTGGTGTCTCCGACGTCGACCGCGTTGTCAAATTCATATTGACCGGAGGCGGTTGCGCTGTAGAGCTTGTAGCCGACCACATCGGTATCCGGGCTCGCGTCCCATGAAAGAAGGGCGTCTTCCGCAAAGAGAAGCGAGGTCGAGCAAAGCAGGGTGAGGAGGATAATCAGACCGTTCATCGTCTTACCATAAAAGAATTGGCGGCGGTTTTTCAAGAAATATGATCGATTTTTTTTAAAAATGGGGAGAACGGATTCCATTTTAAGTCGGCTTTCTTTTTGAAGGCTTCGTGGCTGCTCACGACGGACCTTGATAAAAGCAATTCGAATGCCAAATAAGGATGAAGGATCTTTTCTTTGATGTTCCAATTGGATAGTGAGAGGAGACCTGCAAGAAAAAAGTGAAAAGAATCGAACATTGTGTAGAAGAATACCCAGGAGGATTACAATTTTGTAGATGAAGCGTGCTCTTTGACGAAACGAGACCTCCGGCCTTTTGGGGAGCGTCGGGCCCCCGGGGGTCTCTCTTCTTTGAAGGAAGTTCAATAAAACGAAAAAAGTTCCACAACGAGGAAGAAAGTGCTCCCTAAGGCGGCGAATGATGTATATTCTTATTTGCGTTGTTTTGGAGAGGCGGTTTCATGGAAATAAGAGGGAAAGGGATGAGACAATCGGTTTTCATATTCATTCTAATGATCGCATTGATTTCCTGTGCGTTTCCCCAGTCTTATGAAGATTTTCAAGTCCTAAATCGGCCGCGCGCCGATTATGTCTTGACGCTGACGACCGTCCCGGCGCGGCCTCATGTGGGGAAGAATCTCTTCCGCGCCCGTCTGATCGATCCTTCCGGTGCGCCGATTTCGGATGCAAAGGTGACGTTTGACCTTCGAATGAGGGAAATGAAATTCATGCGGCGGGTCGAAAAGGGGAGGGCCGCCGGCGAAGGGATCTACGAAGCGACGGCCGACTTGAACATGGGGGGAGAGTGGATCGTCTTGGTGGAGGTGGACCGGCCCGGGCTTGAGCGGTTTCGTGAGAAGTTTATCATCGATGCGGGGCCGATGTAAGGCAGAAGAGATGATTCTCCTCCACCCGATCGAGCGAAAACGCCTTCGATGTTGACAGGATCGCCGGGTCCGAATATAATCGGGATCAATTCGAGAAGCGGCGATGGAGTTCGCCGGAACCGCCCGGGTCAAACGGGCTGATGACTCCTACTTGAGTGTGCAACTTGGGTAGGAGTTTTTTTATACCTGAAAAATCGACCGGGGTTTCCATGACGCAGGAACGGCATTGATCCAATATTTGATGGTGGGAATCGGGGGATTTCTCGGCGCGATCTCCCGTTATGCGATCGACGGCTGGATCAGCCGGCGAATGGGAGCGCTTTTTCCGTATGGGACGTTCGTGATCAATATCAGCGGCAGTTTCATCCTGGGGCTCTTTGCCACCACGATCACCGAGCGGTTCATCGTTCATCCTCATTGGCGCTTGTTGGTCGCAATCGGTTTCGTGGGGGCTTACACGACCTTCTCGACATTTGAATATGAAACCCATAAGCTGATCGAGGAGGGGAGCTTCGCGTTGGCGCTGTTCAACGTCCTCCTCAGCGTGGCGGTCGGTTTGGCGGCGGTTCGCCTCGGAATTGTATTGGCGCGAAAGATCTAGAGGGGGGGCCTCATGCTGAAAAAAGAAAAAGCGAAAAAGCTGACCATCTACCTCGACGAGACCGAACAATGGCGCGGTCGCGCCCTCTACGAGGCGCTCATTGAATTTTTCCACCGACATCAGGTGGCGGGGGTCTCGCTTTTTCGAGGGTTCGCCGGCTACGGCCAAAGCCGCATCCTCCATACTCCGAAGATCCTTCGCCTCAGCGAGAACCTTCCGATTAAGCTGGAGGTGATCGAATCGCCGAGGGTGATTGATCGGCTTCTCCCGGAGATTGCGCAGATGGTCCAAAAGGGGTTGATCGAGGTGTCCGACTCGGAGGTGATCCGGCCCGAGAGTTCTACAGCGGGCCCGCATTGACAAATTGAATCAGGCTCGGCTAGAGTGGATAAAAGAGGAAACACATTGAAGATCGATCGCGCCACATTCTCATATCTCAATCCCCTTCTTTTGATCGTCTGGTTTTTCATTTGGGGAATCTGTCCCTGGGGCAACCCCCCTCCCCCTGCGCAGGCGGCCGAGGATCACCCGGCCTCGCATGCCCATTCGGGATCGGCCGAAACCCACCATGGCTCCAAGGGGGCGGAGCACTCCTGCTCCGGCTCCATCTCCTACAGCAAGAGCGATCTCGGCTCGGACCCTCTCCTGAATCGAGCGGGAGCGGTCGAAGCGACGGTCCTCGTCGCCGATCGTTCTGCAGGATTGCGCTGTCCTCCTTACTTCTTTGAATCGACCTCCCTGCCGCGGTTGCTGACCGCTTATTATCAACTCTATTCCGTCTACCGGATCTGATTTCCCTCCAATCTAAAGAGATTTCAATCTTTCATAGGAGGAGATCGGATGTTCTATTGCTTATCGGTTTTAATCTTTCTGGCAAGCCTGTCGGGACACGCTTTCGGACAGGCCGACTACCGTAACTTAGATCCCGGGCGGCCGATCGCGATCGAAGATGCCCAGCCGATCGAGTTTCGCGCCTTCGAATTGCAAGTGGGTCTCCCGCGATTTAGCCGGAATAAGGAAGGGTATGATCTCGCCTTCGAGCCGGAGCTGAAATGGGGGTTTGCCAAAGATTGGCAGGTCGGCGTCAGCGGAGAGGACGCCGTTCTGCATGACGGCGGAACGACCCACTCCTTCAGAGACACCCA
>JAHFEM010000279.1 GCA_023248505.1 Nitrospirota bacterium | reverse complement strand
GAACCATACAAATAGATTTTTCTCCTTTCGGGTCGAAGATGGCTTCGCGATGTGAGTGGAGGTACTTCGTACCCGATTTGTATCTGCACATTCCCCGCTGCTTGCGGCGGGGAGCTTCAATCAACGACCTCTTCCGCCGTAGAAGACCATGTCGATCCCATCGAGGGGTTCGGATCAGATCTCCTTGAGGATCAATTTTACAATGATCTCGACGGCGGATAAAACGGTTCCCGCCCTCGGCCGCTTGACATCGGAGACGATCGTCTTACCGGTTTCTCGCATCGACCTCGGCGGCCAGCCTCGCCAGCTCCTCGGAGATCTTCACCGGATAGGAGGCCGCTTCCTCCAGACGCCGCAATGATTCCGGGAGACGGGCCAGCTCGGCGGCCACTTGCTTACGCGCTTCGGTCAGCAAGGGAGCGCGGGCCAGACGCCGGCCCGCGCGCATCACCGGCTGGAGAAGGGCCTCTCCCTCTTGCGGCTCGCTCTCCAGTGCCAGGAGATCTTCGGCGATCCGGCCGTCCGGGCCGGTCCGCCGATAGACCTGCTTGCGCCCCGGCCAGGTGGCCTTCCCCTCGGAGCGTTTACGGCGCGCCCGCCCCGCATACTCCTGAAGCTTGTAAGCGCAGTCGAGATAGGGAACATCGGCGGAGGTATCGAGACGGGAGCCGATGCCGAAACCGTCGATCGGGGCGCCCGCGGACAACAGGCCGCGGACAACGTGCTCATCGAGATTACCGCTGGCCCAGATCTTCACCTCCGGCAATCCCCCCGCGTCCAGTATCCGCCGCACCTTCTTGGCATGATCGGCCAAATCCCCGCTGTCGAGGCGGACCCCGCGGATCGCAATCCCCTCCTGCTTTAGTTGCAACGAGATGGAGACCACCTTCATTGCCGCGGCCTCCGTGTCGTAAGTATCGAGCAGGAGGACGACGTTGTTGGGCTGGGCCCGGGCGAACCGGATGAAGGCCTCCGCTTCCTCTTCATGGGCCTGGATGAAGGAGTGGGCCATCGTCCCATAGGCCGGGATGCCATAGATCGATTCCGCCAGAACGGTGGAAGAGCCTGCGAACCCGGCGAGATAACAAGCGCGCGCCGCCAGCAAGCCCGCCTCCGCCCCGTGCGCCCGGCGCAGTCCGAAGTCGATCAGCAGCGCTCCCGGCGCCGCCAGGACCGAGCGGGCCGCCTTCGAGGCGATCAGGATCTGAAAATGGAGGAGATTGATCAGGCGGGTCTCGACCAGCTGCGCCTGCGGAAGAGGGGCGGTCACCCGCACGATCGGCTCGTTCGGGAAGAAAACCGTTCCCTCCGGCATGGCATCGACATCGCCGGTAAACCGAAACCGGGATAAATAATCGATGAGCTCTTTGCTGAACCGCCCGGTCCCGGCAAGCCATTCCAGTTCGGGAGAGGTGAATTGCAGCCGCTCCAGATAGACGAGCAGCTGCTCAAGGCCCGCCGCAATGAAGAAGTTGCGCTCCGGCGGCCTCTTTCGAACAAAGAATTCGAAGACAGCCGTCTCCTCCATCCCCTCCTCGAAATACCCCTGGAGCATGGCGAGCTGGTAGAGGTCGGTCAGCAAGACACTGGACGTCGGCAACATCGAATGCAATTCCCTCTCTTCGCGCTCGATGATTACTTTATTGAGTTTCCCGCTCGCTGTCAATGCGATCTTGGCGATCTTGCGCTTAAACCGGGGAAGCGGTGATAAAAACGGCCGGGCCTTTCGCCTCAAACCTTATACCCCATCCGATGAAGCAGCGCTTTGCGCGAGCGAAGGTCTTGATCCGTCTCAACCCCCTTTGATCGAAACCCGTCGATCACCCCCATCACCCCCCGCCCTTGGTCGGTCTCGGCCAGGATCACCTCCACCGGATTCGAACTCGCGCAGTAGACCGTGCAGACCTCTTGAACCGACTTCACGGCATTCAAAACATTGATCGGGTAGGCCCCGCGGAGCAGAATGAGAAAGACATGGCCCGCCGAGAGCGCATCCGCATTCTTCTTTGCCAGCGCAATCAACGATGGATCGGTCCCGCTCGCGCGGACCAGGCAGGGACCGGACGCTTCGCAAAAGGCCAGTCCGAACTGGATCCCCGGCACAGCGGTCGCCAGCGCCTCATGAAGGTCGTCTACGGTCTTGATGAAATGCGCCTGCCCTAAAATAAGATTGATCTCCTCCGGCTTCTCGATCTTAATTATTTTTAATTCCATGGCCTTCTCCTCTCTTATCGCGGCGGTCTATTTATCAAAAACTTCCCTTGTTCTTGGAATAAGCTTCTTTATAGACCGATGTCAAGGCGGAAGGTCCGGGGGATCCGCCCCGCGTTGGACAGAAGACCGTCTGCCTGATTTTCCGTAGCGGATCGGCGATGCGTGTGGTATATTTTGGATCGACTTTCCACGTTATCGTTGTCCGCGAGGATTCATTTCTCCGATTCAGGAGTTGTTGATGCGTTTGAAAAAAGTGCAGTCGATCTTCCTTCCCCTTATCCTTTTATGGATGATGACGGCAACCTGCCATGCCCTTCCTCCTCAATCGGTGGAGTTCATGCCGGGGTACACATTTCCCGATTCTTCTTCGGACGGAGCGCCTTCTTTTGACCTGCGCTATTTTCTCCACTTTCCTTCCCTCTATTTGGCCGCCGGGGTCGGGATCGGGCGGATCAGCACCCCCGCAAATCATCGAAACCTGGCGATCGGAAGTGACCTTGAGATGACTCCCATCGGCTTCACCCTCAGGCTGCTCCCTCCCCTTTCCGAATCGTTTGTCACCTTTGTAGAGATTGGGGCGGATCGACTCTCCCAGCTGCACTACCGACTCGATCCTTCCATCGATACCGGCGAAACGGATATACCCTGTGTCGATACCCAACAAACCGGTCCCTTCCCCTGCAAAGAGACAACGATGAAGAAGAAAACCCTCGCTTATCGGGTCGGCGTCGGAATCGAGAAGGTCTTCCGGTCAGGCTTTGGCGTGGGCGTTCACTACACTTATCGGATCGCAAAACCGCTTGAACGGGATGTAAAACAGGCGACCGACTTCGGCATTACCGGCGCCCAGACGACACAGGAAGACTTATTTAATGTAAACCAATCCATCCTTTCCCTTTTGATCAGTTACCGCTTCAATTAAGGCCGTCCGCACGGCCCAACCCGCGGGCCCCTCGCGCCGCTCTTTTCCCGAGTTGCAGGGCCGGCGGAGAATTGCAGATTCATGTTGTCCATGATATAATCCGCTTTCTTTTTTGGTTCTAGAAGGGAACCTTTCTCTCATAAAATAAGTAGATGCGAGAGTGGCGGAATGGCAGACGCGCCAGACTTAGGATCTGGTGGGTTACCCCGTGGGGGTTCAAGTCCCCCCTCTCGCACCAACTCTTTCCACAAGGCATCGATGGACCGATGGAGGCGGCCCCCGCTTCGGGCGGGATGATCCGTATCCATTATGGAGCGGATGCATTGCATAGGAAAACCGGGGTTGAATCATCGGTGCAGGTTGATCGGGTCCACGGCCGCCGGGTGCTGAAGATCCTGACCGGGCCGGGAAGATCGGATGAGAATCAGTTATGCGCGTAAGTCGAAGCGGCGTCGGGCAAAACAATTGACAATCACACTGAGCAGAGATAGAATGGAAACGTTTTTTGGAAGGAGCATATGAAAGTTCAGGTCGAAGAAATCACCCCCGTCAAGAAATCTCTCAAGATCGAAATTCCGCAAGAAGTCGTCTCCAACGAATTCGACCTCGCATACTCCGATTTAAAAAAAAAGGCGAAGCTCCCCGGCTTCCGTCCAGGGAAGGCGCCGCTTTCGCTTCTTGAAAAGAAGTTCGGCCAATCGATCGAAGAAGACATCGTTCGAAAACTGGTTCCCGAGTACTATCAGAAGGCGATCAAAGAAACCGGTCTCGCGCCCGTTGAGTTCCCCTCGATTGAAAAGATCGAACTCAAGAAGGGAGAGCCCCTCCTCTTCACCGCGACGGTCGAGATTAAACCGATCATTCAGCTCTCAAGCTATGCGAGCATCCCGGTCCCCAGTAAAGAGATGTCGGTGGCCGACGAAGAAGTCGAACAGACCTTGAAGCGACTTCAGGATGAGCAGGGACGATTGGAGTCGTACCCGGACGACCATGCGATCAACTCATCCGATTATGCTATAATCGATTTTGAAGGGTCGATCGACGGTAAACCGGTGGAGCAGGGCAAGGCCGAAGGATACACCTTACAAGTCGGATCGACGACCTTTCCTCCCGAATTCGAATCTTCCCTCATCGGCAAGAAAAAGGGAGATTCAATCGAGGCGG
>JAHFEM010000278.1 GCA_023248505.1 Nitrospirota bacterium | reverse complement strand
GGCCATTTTTTCCGCCTTCGCCTTGGCGCGCCGTCGCTCGAAACCGGCCGGCACCTTCCGGATGATATTCTTCGCTTCTTCGGTCCAATTGAGTGGAACGCCATCGTAGCCGACCTCCTGGACCAGCCCCCCCTCGGCCTTCGCCGCGGCCTCGAAGATCGACTTGTCGAGGAATTGGAAGGAACTTCCATCGGCGCTGCAGATGGGGCACTTCACCGGCTTCTCCCCTTTGGCGGTATATCCGCAGCCGCCGCAGATGTAGAAATCCATCTTCGCTTTTTCGTCGTAGCTCGCGGCCCGTTCGGCGTCGCGGTCGCCGACGATCTGGGTCATCATCCCGGCCAGTCCATTCCCTTCGAGGGTCTGGGAAACCCCCTCGGCGGCGGTCATCTTGTTCCGATCGATCCCCTTCTCGTCGAGAACCCGTCCCAAATTCTTCATCGCTTCGATGGCCGACTTCGGCAGGATATCTCCCATCGCCGCATCGACGACCGAGTTGCTGATGATCGTGAAACCCTTTTCAATCGCATACCGATAGACGGCGGTCTTGGCGACCCCGCGCGCGAAGATCGGCACTTTCTCCATCCGCTTGGAAGCCTCTTCGGTCCAGGCCACGGTATATTCGGCAATCGCATCAATGGGCGGAATATATTTCTGGTTCGAAACGAGGACGTTGCAGGGGGCCATTCGAATGAGGTTCTCGGAGTTGCTCCCGACATCCATATCCTCATCGGAGTGGACGCCGATCCGGCCGACGACGAGGAGCCACGGCTTCTCTTTCTTCACATACTGGATGACCTTCTCGAACGGTTTGCCGTCGAGGAGAGAGGTCTTGACGGTCACCCCCTCCGTCTCGGCGATCTTGAGGCAGATTTCAAGGTGGGATTGGTAAATCTTCGCGAGACCGGAGTCGATCACCTCTTCGTGGAGCTTCTCCTGTTCCTTGAACCGGAAGACCTTTCCCGCCTCTTCGGAGAGAACCCCGGAGATCGAGTTGAAGACGGCATAGTGATAGTAAGGATCAAAGGCCGAGACGACGTCGATCTGTAGCTGATAGGCCTTGGCAAGGGCGAGCGCCGTCTTGAAACCGGCGAAGGAATAATGGCTCCCATCGACCGCAACGACGATTTTTCCCATGTTTCCCGGCTCCGGCGGCTTCGTCTCCTTCACCACAAAGACATCCGACTTGCGGACCCGCCGAATCGTCCGCTCGGTGACGCTGCCGATCATGCTCTCTCGGACGGCGCCGACGCCGAGCGCGCCGAGGATCACCAGGTCGTAGCCGTTCTTCACGATATCATCGACCAGGACCTTATAGTTTTTTCCCTCGAGCGAGACGCGCTCCATCGGGATATTGCCTTCTTTGCATTTTTCGTCGACGATATCGAGGTAAGAGTCGGTGATGATTTCCAGTCCGCGGGTAATCAGGGAGTCGTGAATTTTTCTCTGCCGCTCGAGCTCATTCTCATCGTGGTACTCCTCGGGGAGACCGGCTTCCATCTGCTTGAATCGCTTATCGTGGAGCTTCGCGGCGTAGGCGTGACTTCCGATCACCTTCGCCCCGAATTGCTTTGCCAACATCACCCCGATGTCGATGGCCGTGTTGGAATAGTCCGAGTTATCGACAGGGATATAGATCGACCGATACATACGTAAGCCCCCCTCAATGCAAGCCGGTTACTGAGTCCCTCATGGAAGATCGAAGCATGCCATGCCGAAGAATCAGGCAGCCTATCAAAAGTGGGTGCATTATAGCACCCTCTTTTTTTAAAAACAACTTTTTTCAAATAGAATGAAGGCGCTTCGAAAGGACTCAGGCGATCCCTTTATCTTGGCGAAATTTCGGGAGAAAGGGTTCGGTCGTTATTCGAAAATAACCCCGACCCCACCCCCCTCTTTGTCGACCACCGGCATCGATTTATTGCAATGGGGGCACTTGACATAGACGAGATTATCGAAGAGGCCGATACTATAGTGATTAACGAGGAGGTCAAACTCCTTTTTACAGGCAGGACAAGCAGCGAGGTAACGTTTTAAAAAGAGTTTTATCTCGGATTGAACGGTTTGGAGCTGGTGCTGCAATCGAAGGACTTCTGATTCGAGACGATCGATCCGTTTCTCAATCTCTTCCGCCATAATGGCCGTATCATAGACAAAAATAATACGCGTGTCAATCAAGAACCATTGACCAGATCCGAGCATTGAACTTAAGAAGGATCCTCATCGGGTTTCCGACAGCTCATTCCGCAAGTTCCCTGCTCTTCACAAAGAGCGGCGTTTCAGTTGTCATTGAAAATACGGAAAAAGTTGGATTGACATCTAACGAAGATAGGAGAAAATTGTTCCACAAGAGGGTTTCCGATTTAAGAACCTATCTCAGATCATCATGAGGAGGTGGAATGATCAAAGAAATGAGACTCCCCGCGTTAAGATATGGCCTCCTGGCATTGATCGCAACGTTTCCGTTGCTGCTTCTCTGGCCGGGATGGTTCAAGAATTTATTGGCCTCGGACGGTTTTTTACCCCACCTTTACTGCTACCTTGAGAAACCGGGTCTCGTTCTGCTGCATGTCGTTTCGGATTCGCTGATCGGATTGGCTTATGTTGCCATTTCAGCCACCTTGACCTATCTTGTCTATCGTGCGCGACGGGATATCCCTTTTCACTGGGTCCTTCTGGCGTTTGGACTCTTCATTGTCGCCTGCGGCGCCACCCATTTCATAGAGGTCTGGACCACCCTTTGGACGCCCGTCTACTGGCTGGCTGGAAACATCAAAATGATTACGGCGATCGCCTCGGTTGCGACCGCCGTCGTCCTTCCCCCCCTGGTTCCCAAGACCCTTGCGCTCGTGCAGGCGGCGAAGGTCTCCGAGGAGCGTCGCCTCAAATTGGAGACCACCCACCGGGAGCTGGCCGAGCTTTATACCAAGCTCAAAGAGCTCGACCAGTTGAAGACGCAATTTTTCACCAACATCAGCCATGAGTTGAGAACCCCCCTCACGCTCGTCCTCGGACCGACCGAACGACTTCTAGAATCCGGCCGGTTGAATCCGGACGAGCGGCGGAGCCTTGAGACGATTGATCACAACGCCCGACTGTTGCTGAAACATGTCAACGATCTTCTCGATCTCTCGAAAATCGAGGCCGGAAAGATGGCGGTCAATGCGGCCGAAACAGACCTGGCGCGACTGGTCCGCTTCACCGCGGCCCACTTCGCGTCGTTTGCGGAGGAGCGACAGATCGCTTATGCTGTCGAAGCTCCCGAATCAGTTCCTGCACGGATCGACTCGGAAAAGATACAACGCATTCTCATAAACCTCCTCTCCAACGCTTTTAAATTTGCCCCGATCGGCGGCAAGGTGCGCTGTCAGCTCCGGACCGAGGAAGGACGCGCCCTCCTCTCGGTTCAGGACAGCGGTCCGGGGGTGCGCCCGGAGCTGCGCCAGGCGATCTTCGAGCCTTTCCGTCAGGGAGATGCGAGTGCGACCCGCCGGTTCGGCGGCACCGGTCTCGGACTCTCGATCGCCAAGGAATTTGCAGAACTGCATGGCGGCCTGATCACCGTCGGCGATGCCCCCCTGGGAGGGGCGCGATTCGATGTGATGCTCCCCCTCGGCTCCCTTCAGGGAGCAAGAAAATCTGAGATCGAGACGGCGTCGATGGAGCCTCCCGCCCTCATTCCGGAAATACTGACCGGGTTAAAACGGCAAAAAGATCTCGAGAAACAAGCGGAGAGGTCGTCGGCCGAAGCCGCTCCCTCCACCGCGACGGGAGAAGCGGCCGCAACCGCCGCGCCGTTGGTCCTGGTGGTCGAGGATAATCCGGAGATGAACCAGTTCATCAGCCAATCGTTGGCCCCGATGTTCCGGGTTGAAAATGCCTCCGATGGACGGCAGGGGCTGGAGAAGGCGCTGGCCATCAAGCCCGACCTGATTTTAAGCGATATGATGATGCCGGAGATGAGCGGCGATCAGATGATCCGTGAAATCCGCACCCATGCGGAGCTTGACGCGATTCCGATTGTCTTTCTGACCGCCAAGGCCGATGATGAATTAAGCGTCCGAATGCTCCAGCAAGGGGCTCAAGAATATCTGATGAAACCCTTTTCAATCGAAGGTCTCCGCGCGCGCGTGGGCAACCTCGTTTCGATGAAGCGAGCACGAGAGGTTCTGCAACAGGAAGTCGCCGGCCAGAGCCAAGATCTGGTGGCCTTGGCCCATGATGTGGCCCTTCACAAGCGAGAGCTGCAGAAGAAAAAAGCGGCGGCCGAAGAAGCAAACCGCCTGAAGACGCATTTCCTCT
>JAHFEM010000277.1 GCA_023248505.1 Nitrospirota bacterium | reverse complement strand
GAGATCGTTCGGGAGCAACGCGGCGGACTCCTCTCCATCGGGCTGATCGTGACCCTCTGGGCCGCCTCGCGGGGGATGGCCGCCCTGATCTCTGCCTTGAACACGGCCTATGGGGTGAAAGAGGGGCGCCCCTGGTGGCGGGTCCAGGCGACGGCGCTCGTCTTGACCCTCTCCCTCTCGGTCTTTGTTATTTTCGCGACGGTGCTGATGATTTTCGGGGGAGAGATCGGCCAGTGGCTCGCCCAGACGGTGGGACTCGGGGCCTCCTTTCAGATCGCCTGGAATCTCCTCCGGCTTTTTTTAGCCGCTCTCATCATGGTGACGGTGGTGGCGGCCCTCTACTACGCCGGACCCGATGTCGAGCAGGAGTGGCGATGGGTCACCCCCGGATCGATCATGGCCGTCGTCGGCTGGATCGCCGTCTCGCTCGCCTTTTCTTACTACGTGAGCCACTTCGGAAACTACAACAAAACCTATGGGGCGATCGGCGCCGTGATCATCCTGTTGACCTGGATGTATCTCAGCGGGCTCACGGTCCTCTTGGGAGCGGAGATCAATTCCAGCATCGAGCGATCGCTCCCGGAGGGGAAAAGCGCCGGCGAGAAGCGGCTGGCCCACAACCATCCGGGAGATCTTCTCCTGCAAGCCCGCGCCAAGGTCCCGATCAAAGGCAAGGCGAGGAGATGGCTCTTCTCTCCCTGGTCCATTGTGGGCGGCCTCGCCCTCTCCGCCACCACATTTTATTTTGTCCGGCGGCGCCGCCGATCTTCAGAAGCATGATATAAAATACAATGGGGAATCGAAAGGGTCGTTGACCGATCGATCTTGTAGCCGGTCTTGATTCCTTCGTCCCAGATTCCCGTCCTCATTTGTTTTAAGAAAGGATCGCTCGTGAAATTTATTCTTCGTGTTTTGGCTTTTATCAAACCGTACAAGGGGCTCGCGGCGCTGACCCTCGGCGCGGCGGTCGTCAGCACCGTGATGGATCTGGTTCCCCCCTGGCTGATCAAGATGGTGATCGATGAAGGGGTCCGCGCGGGAGAGGGACGCTTGATTCTCTTCCTGACCCTGGCGATGATCGTCGCCTTTGCCGTGAAGGCGGTTGCGAATGCCGCCCGGATTCGCTTGAACAATGCTTTCGAGCAAAAGGTCATCTACGACATTCGAAACACCGTCTATCAGGCGACGCAGCGGCTCTCGATCTCCTATTTTGAAAATCGCTCCACCGGCGAGATCATGTCCCGGATCAACAACGACGTCGAGAACATGGAGCGGATCTTTATCGACGGCATCGAGCATCTGATGATCGCCGCCCTGACGCTGATCGGGATCACCGTGGTCCTCTTCAAGATCCAGTGGCAGCTTGCCTTGGTGGCGATGATTCCGCTGCCGATCCTCGCCTTCTCCGCCGTTCTCTTCACCCGGCGGATTCACGGCTGCTACAAGAATCTGCGGCAGCGGCTCGGCGATCTCAACGCCCTGTTGCAAGATGCGATCTCCGGCATCCGCGAGACGATGATCTTCAACCGGCAAGGGTTTGAAACAAAGCGATTTCAGGAGAAGAGCCGCGCCTGCTGCGAGGGAAATCTGGAAGTGGCGCGGCTCTGGTCGTTCTACTCGCCGGGGATGGCCTTTGTCGCCTCGATGGGGACGGTGCTGATTTTGGGATTCGGCTCGTATAAAGTCTCGACCGGGACGATGACGGTCGGGGAGCTGGTCGCCTTCTTCGCTTACGCCGCCCTCTTCTACGCCCCGATCAATCAAATTCACTCGATCAATCACATGCTGCAGCATGCGATCGCGGCGGGGGAGCGGGTCTTTGAGATCATCGACACGAAGCCCGAAGTCGCGGAGCCCGAGACCCCGATGGTCCTCCCGGCCCGCTTGCAGGGGTTCGTCCGATTCAACAATATCTCGTTTCAATACGTCTCAAACCTCTCGGTCCTGAAGCAGATCGACTTTGAGGTCTCCCCGGGCGAGACGGTCGCCTTGGTCGGCGCCACCGGGAGCGGCAAAACCACCATCGTCTCGCTCTTGATGCGCTTCTACGACGTGCAGGGGGGGGACATCACGATCGACGGCTTCGACATTCGGGCGATGCGGCTTTCGGCGCTGCGCGATCAGATCGGGCTCGTCCGCCAGGAGCCGTTCCTCTTCAACGGCGCCGTCCGGGAGAACATTGCCTACGGCGATTTGAACGCGACGGAGGGGCAGATCATCGCCGCCGCGACCGCCGCCTGCGCGGACGAGTTCATCCGGCAGCTTCCCGACGGTTACAACACCTGGATCGGGGAACGGGGGGTGAAGCTCTCGATCGGACAGAAGCAGCGCCTTGCGATCGCGCGGGCCTTTTTAAAGAATCCGCCGATCATCATCTTCGACGAGGGAACCTCCGCCGTCGATGCCGAGACCGAGGGGAGCATTCAGGAGGCGATGGAAAATCTCTTCGCCAGCCGGACGACGCTCATCGTCGCCCATCGGCTCTCCTCGCTGCGCGGGGCAGACCGGATTTTGGTGATCGAGGAGGGACGGATCGTCGAGAGCGGCACGCACGAGGCGCTGATCCGCCGCAACGGAGCCTATGCGACGCTGTTCGAAGCGCAGTTGCAGTTGTAAATCGAGCGGGGCATTGCCCCGAGCCCCGGCGCGGAGAGCAGAGTCGTGGGGTTTCACCCCACCCCCCACCGCGGGGCCGCCACGCCGCGGCCCCTCCGGCTTCCCCGGGCGCCAGGGGGCTGCGCCCCCTTGGACCCCCTCACGGTCGAACTCGGCGCATCCGCGCAAGTACAGCGCGGCTACCCCTCAAACAGGCTACGACCTGATACGGAGGCTTCGCATTTGACAGAAGTAACGCAGGGATGCTTGGTGGTCAGGGAAGCCTCCGTCTAAGCGCGCAGGCTCTTTACTCTTTGCTCTTTGCTTTTTCTCTTTTGTTTCGCTTTTTATAAATAGAGGACTCTGTGGGCTGCTGTGCCCGCAGCGCAA
The DNA here is from genome assembly GCA_023248505.1 of Nitrospirota bacterium. Classification (GTDB taxonomy): domain Bacteria; phylum Nitrospirota; class Nitrospiria; order SBBL01; family Manganitrophaceae; genus Manganitrophus. Next base: position 1,318 of record JAHFEM010000277.1, on the reverse strand, counting down.
GGGACCCACTGGGGGATGGGTGGGGCCCACCCCAAAGAGCAGGCTCTTTGGGGACCCCGGGTCGGACGCAGCAGCCCACTACAAATCAAATCGTCTCATCTACCAAATCAGGTCACGAGTGTCTGAAGCACAATCCGCGGTGCTCTCCCGCGCGTTGTGCGAGTTGTGACCGTGGGGTGGCAAGGGGGCTCCCCTTGCTGCACGGGGGAGCCGATGGGGGCTGGGCATGCAGCCCCTGCGGTGGGGGGTGGGGTGAAACCCCACGACGCTAGTCTCCGCGGTGGGGCTTGGGGCAAAGTCCCATTCCCCAGTTCCTAATCGCACTCCTATTCCCCTCCCCCCTTCATCGCATCATGTACAAGCGCCAAGAGCGCAATACAGGCGGTGTCGGTGCGCAGGGTGCGGGGGCCCATGCCGACCGGCTGGAAGCGGCGCGCCGCAAGAAGGGACCTCTCGAAATCGTTCCATCCCCCCTCCGGCCCGACGGCGAGCAGGATGCGTCCTTCGATCCCCTCCCGCACCGCCGCGCCCGCCGGCCTCGCCGCCGCAGGATCGGCCATCAGACGAAGCCCGCCGCCGAAAAGGCCGTCCAGATCGTCCTCGATCAGCACTTTGAATTGCCGGTGGATCGATACGCTCGGCAGCCGCGTGTCGCGCGCCTGCTGCAACCCTTCGATCAGGAGCGGCCGATAGGTCTCCGGCGCAAGCCAGTGCGTGTCGAAGTAGTTTCGCTCCACCCGTTCCGCATTCGTCAGGAGGATCTGCCCGACGCCGAGCGCCGCGACCTGGGCCCAGATCCGCCGCATCACTTTCGGGCGCGGCAGCGCCAGGAGCAGGTCGACCCGCGGCCGGGCGGGAACGCCCGCTTCGAACGCGCAGCGCAAGGCCACCGTCCCATCGCCGACCGACTGCACCGCCCCCACGCCGCACGGACCCTCGAGCAGACCGATCCGCACCCGGTCCCCCGGCGCCGCCTTCAGGACGTTCAGCAGGTGCGCGGCGCGCGCGCCCGAAAGGGTCGCCTCGCCCGACGCGCCGACTTCGCCCGGTTCAAGGAGGATTAGATTCACAAGAGGTCCATGGAATGAAATAGAAGTTCATGGCACCTTACCACGGGCCCTCTTCTCGGGCAAGAGGAACATCTTCATCCCTCTTCATTCTCCAAGTCGTCTGGCGACCCTTTGGGGCGCTGCCCCACCCCCCGCCGCAGAGTTGAAGCCATTGGAAATCTGAAAATGAAAGATGCGAAACCAAGAGCGTTGGAATGGGGCAAAGCCCCATTCCAAAAACACTCCCTATTCTTCAAAGGTCATTGATT
>JAHFEM010000276.1 GCA_023248505.1 Nitrospirota bacterium | reverse complement strand
CCCTCGGGTGACGGCGAGGTGGCGGATTTTCTCCGACTCCATCAGGTCATTCGCCTCCATCACGGTTCGATCCGCCTCGATCGTGACGAGGGGAAAGTGCATCACGTGCCAGACCTGGATGCCGGTCGGATCGAGCTGTTTTGCGATCACCTTTCGGACGATATCGGCCTCGGTGACGATCCCGACGTAGGTCCCTTCCCGCGTCACCAACAGGCTTCCGATCGCATGCGCCGCCATCTCCTTCGCCGCTTCCGAAATGTTTCGTTCGGCGTCGATGGTCTCAATCTTCATTGTCATGAACCGTTCCACCAGGGGAATCATCGGTCCTCCTTTTCATGTTATGGAAGGTCTCTTCCCTCCGGCCTTCGTCAAGCGGCCTCGGTCTCTTCTTTCGCGAACGTTTTTTCTTTCTCGGCTGCAGGTCGCTGCCGCACCGCCACGATCGGGACGGGGGAGGCGCGAAGAACCCGCTCGGTCACGCTTCCCATCAGAAGGCGCGGCACCCCCGTTCTCCCGTGCGTTCCCATCACGATGAGATCGCATCGAAGATCTTCCGAGGCCTTGATGATCTCGACGGCGGGATCACCTTTGAGGAGATGGGTTTCGACCAGGAGTCCTCCCTCCCTGGCCGGGTGGGCCATTCGATCCAACGCCTGCCCCAGCTTTAATTCCCAATAACCGAGCGGTTCAATGTGGGAGAAGTCGACCAATCCTCCGATCGGCTCGACGACATGCGCCAGAAGCACCGTCGCTTCCAACTGACGCGCCAGACGGACCCCTTCATCGAAGGCTTCGTTTGAACCCTCCGAGAAATCGGTAGCAATGAGAATTCTCTTTATCGTTTTCATCTTGTCTTCTCCGCGAAGTTAAGAAGAGCATTGTCTTTCCGTATCTTTCTTCCGCGCGCGTCGAACTGCGCTCCACTCTCAGCGTGTAGGCCTATTTTGCCTCACCCGGGACCCGGCGACAATCCCCCAAAAGGAGCGTTTTTGGAAGGCATAAAATAACGGGAGGCGGAAGGGGGGGAAAGATTTTTTAGCCTTTCCGCCGACCGCCTCCCCTCTTCCGTGTTTTGCTTTTAGGGGAGAGGCGCTTGGCGTAAACGGGAGAGGAACCAGATAAAAAGAATTCCCCAGATCGCCGCGCTGAGATGGCTGAGGGAGAGGCCGAAGAGGGCCCGTTTCCCCTCCAGATAGAAGAGGCCGAGGGTGCCGACCGAAATCGCCGTCAGGACGAGCCCTAAAATCCGAAGATCGTTCTGCCGGTCGAACTCCTGCTTGATGCCGTGAAGATCGCCCGCATCGAGTTTGATGCCGATCTCGCCCCGCTCCAATTTGATTAAAACCTTTTCAACCCGATCCGGAAGATTTTTCAGCAGCTCCACGCGGTCGAGGAAATCGGTCTCGGCGGCCCGGAACAGCCGCCGCGGGCTCCAGTACGACTGCCACGCCTTTTGCACGAACGGCTCCAGCTCGCGATTAAAATCGAATTCGGGATAAAGCAGGAGCCCCATCCCCTCGGTGGTCAAGATCGCCTTTCCGAAGAGGGCGAGGTCGGCGGGAAATCGAATCCCGTTTCGGGTTCCCTGATTAATCGCCCGAAAGAAGGCGCGGGCGGCGCTCGGCGGATAAGGCGAGAAGAAAAATTCACTCAAGATATTGGAGAGGTCTTTCTTGAATCCGCTCACATCGCTCCGGTCGTCGATCAGGGCCAGGCGGAGAAAGTGCTTGGTAAATCCTTCCAGGTCTTTTTGGACGAAGGCGCGGAGGATGTGAAGCAGGGTCCGACGCGCCTCCTCATCCAAATAACCGACCATCCCGAAATCATGCAAGCAGAGCGATCCTTCCGTCGTGGCGAAGAAATTGCCCGGGTGCGGATCGGCATGGAAGAAGCCGGCGGTGAGAAACTGCTCGAAGAAAGCGTCGACCCCGATCGACGCGAGCCGTTTCCGATCGATCCCCAAGGCTTCCATCCCGGCCAGGTCGCCTGCCTTGACCCCGTGGGAGAAGGTCATCGTGAGGACCCGCTTCGTCGTCCGCTCCCAGTAGATTTTCGGAATATGGACGTTGGGATTATCCGTGAAGATCGCCCGGAAGCGCTCGGCGTTGTGGCCCTCGGCCTCAAAGTCGAGCTCGCGCAGAGTCCAATCGGCGAACTCCTTAACAATCCGCGTCGGCCGGTAGATGTTCCACTCCGGGATGAAACGCTCCGCCAGACCGACCAGATAATAGAGGATATGGATATCTTGCCGGATGACTTTCTCAATCCCGGGCCGTCGGACCTTGACGGCGACCTCGGTTCCGTCGATCAAGAAGGCGCGATGGACCTGGGCAAGCGATCCGGCGGCGACGGGGCTTTCCTCGAACGATTTAAAAAGGGTCTCCGGCGGAGCGCTGAATTCTTCCGTGACGATCCGGCGAACCTCCTCGTATGGAAACGGCGCGACGTCGCTCTGCAGTTTGGAGAGCTCACGGGAGATCGACTCGCCGACGAGATCGGCCCGCATGCTCAGGACCTGTCCCAGCTTGACGAAGGTCGGTCCCAACCGCTCCAGGACCGATCGCAGGAGGGCGGGGGAGAGGATCGGCCCGCTCCCGTCCATCTTCATCAGGGGAGCATCGGCGGCGCTGGGTTTGAGAACAGCCCGGAGCCGGAACCAGAGGGGAATGAAATATTTCAGGCGCAATCGCCGAATGAGGAGGCCGCCCCCCGATTCGAAGACAACCCCGACAATGGTCCTCAGCCGATTGAGGTCGGTCCATTTAAATTGAAGCGATCGTTCATTCATCGGACAGGTCTGCCGGTTTATTTCCCGCCGCGGATTCGATCACCGCGATGAGAGCCGCTGCTTCATCGGCGGCTCACAGGTGTTCACCCCAAAGATCAGATAAAGGGGGCAGAAGCGGAAGAGGCCGGTGATCAAGGCAACCGCCGCAACCGCATAGAGCGTGACGGTCATTGCGGTCGAAAAGATCCCGAAGTAGCCGACGAGCAATATGATTGCGCCGAATAGGGTCCGGAAGGCGCGATCTGCTCCTCCCACGTTGCATTTCATGATACACCTCCTTCGTTGATTTGATCGCTCTCGGGATGCTCATCCCAAGAGGGATCACATTTTCCCCGTTCCGGTCGGTTTTCTGAAAGGATCAGGCCGGTGTAAAGGTGCGTTCCGGACTCTTGATCGTCAGGACCGGACAGGGGGCCTGCCGAACCACCTTCTCCGCCTGGCTTCCCATCATGACGTGCGAAAGGCCGGTCCGGCCGTGTGTCCCCATGATGACCAGATCGGCATTGTTCTTCCGCGCCGCCTGAATGATCTCCACAAAGGGAACCCCGTCGGCCAACTCCGCGCTTGCCTCCAACCCTTCCTTTTCGGCCTGCTCGACGAGATCATGGAGCATCGCATTCCCCCGGTCCTTCATGAAGGCGTATCCCTCATCGGTCATCGGGGTCATCTCATCAGGGTGGTCGGGCCATTCGAGGGTGTGCATAAAAACCATTTTTGCGTCGATCCGTTTCGCCATCGAAAAGGCATAGTCGACCGCCTCGTTGGAGAGTTCTGAAAAATCGGTTGGTACCAGAATTGTCTTGATCTTCATGGCGACCCTCCTTCGTTTCTTTATTGTAAACTCATTGTGTGCTACAAGACGGGTCGACGGCAATCCCACGAATGGGGGGTGCCGATGGGAATCAAAAGGGGAGCCGCTTGTTTAAACGAGATGATTTCTTAACAAGAGATAGGGGGAAGGTCTGATCGGAGTCGCTATTAGGGGAAGATCGGGACCGGATATCGATCGCCCAGCGCCTCCGCGCCGGCCGGATGATCTTCGACGAGAAGAATCGGTTGCGCTCTTCTCCTGAATCGACCGCTAAACGGCCGGAGGAAGCGAGGCGATGACGATCCAGTACTCCTGAACCGCGTGGACCACCTTCATGAAATTATCGAACTCGACCGGCTTCTGGATGTAGGTGTTGACGCCGAGGTTGTAGGTGCGCACCACGTCCTCCTCCCGCGGCGAGGCGGTCAGCGCAATCACCGGAATCGATTTGAGCGCCTCGTCTTTCTTGATCTGCTGGAGCACTTCCATTCCGCCGACCTTCGGCAGATTCAGATCGAGCAGAATCATGCCGGGCCGGGGAGCGGCGGCGGGGTCTTTGTATTTGCCTTGGTGGTAGAGGTAATCGAGCGCCTCTTGGCCGTCCCTCACCACGATCAGCTCGTTCTTGACCCTTCCTTTGGAGAAGGCGCGCCGGGTGATCTCGATATCCTGCAGGTTGTCCTCCACCAGGAGGATCTTCACCGGGTGAAGAGA
>JAHFEM010000011.1:7496-12736 GCA_023248505.1 Nitrospirota bacterium | reverse complement strand
GAGAAAAGGCTGCTGTCTGAAAAACATATCCATCTGGTTAAACGCGGTCCCGCCTAATGTGGCGACCTTGGATTCGACAATATCGAAATGGAGCTGAATCGGCTGTTTGAATCCGTTGATAAAGCTATGGTCGGTCAGCCCCCAGGCGGGGTCCTTTAAGACTTGATTGAAGATCAGATTTCCCGTCGGATCGTTGTTCGCGCCGGCCGTTCGCTTCACGTAGGAATCGACCGAGAAATCGGTCGACGAAATGCTCTGGAAAAAGAAGCTGCTCCCGTTTTGAAGATCAACCGTTTCCTGCAGGAAGCCATTTCCTTTGATCGTGTCGGAAATTTTCGCCCCGGCCAGAGTGGCCGGATTGGTTCCCCAAGGAGCGGGCGCGTCGGAAGGAAGCGGCGTGACAGTCGCCTGCGGAAGAGGACCAGGCGGCGGAGTTTGGGAACCGGAGCTCTGTTTGCCGTCTCCCCATACCGACGTCGAAGATAAGAGAAGAGCGACTAGAGTGAATGGAGGAAGAATACGGCATACTCTTTTTAAGAATTGAAGTAAAGACGTCGAGCATTCAAGTATCTTCATGCGAAATACTCCGCTCTATATTGTGATTATGACTGCTTTCCTTGATGAAACCCGCTCCAATAATAGGAACACGCATTTAGTCGAAGATGGAAGTTCCTTCACCACTTCTTTGTTGACAACGTTTCAAAATCTTCCGCCGATCAATCAGGAACAGGCGGATGCCCGAAGGAATACTTTAATGCCATGTTACTGCTATCTCGATAACTAACATAGACGGTTTGATCCGGCCCAAGCGCCAAATAGCCATCCTCGCCGATCGTTCCCGGACCGTCGATGCGATAGAGGCTCCATTGACTCGGATGGGTGCATCCCTCGGCGCAGAAGGCATATTTAACATCGCCGTTGATGGTATCTCCATAGATCACATGAAGATGGTTCTGTCCATCAGTTTTAAGCTCCGTACACCTCCCGGTTCCTGGATTGGCGTCGACGATGAGAGTCGTCCAATTCTCTTGCTGGGTACAATCGCTCCCGGTCGCGCAGAAGGCATATTTGAGGTTTCCTTCATTGAAGTTTCCTTGATCAATGGATCGATAGGTAATATGGATCCCATCGCTGTTCGCAGAAAGGGAGTTCTCCCTTCCCACATCCCCTACGCCATCATCGACAACGACCAGGGACCAGTCCTGACCTGATTTACAGCTATCCGCCGCCAGAAGAGAACAGGTTGCATATTTTAGCGTCCGGTTGGCATAGTAACTGATGTGAACGGCGTTATCGGTTACGAAAATAAAATTCGGCTGGGCATAAACGTCGTTCCCCGGTTGCCACCCGCCATCCACTCTGACCCTTGTCCAGGCAGGCGATTTGCTCCCTGTAGACGCCGGCGTGAGACAATTTTGAGAACAGGTCGCATAGTAAAGCGCACTCTCTGCCTGAATCCCAGTGACGGAATCGATGAAGGTCTGATTTCTGGCATGATAGCTCATATGGACCCGTCCATTACTGCCCACATTGATCTGAGTGTATGTCACCGCATCTGTCGTGTCGTCCACAATAACCGACTGCCAGCTGCCCGACGCGTTCGTCGCATATTTTATGATCTTGTTAGAATCAGATTGAAGAGAATCGATCGCCGATTGATCCGAAGCTACGGCGGGCCGAGGGCCGCCATAATCTCGATAGCTCACATGCAGGTGATGATTCTGATCGATTGCCATGTTCCCATCTCGCCCCAACCCCTGAGAAGCGGATCCCTGGTCAATGATCTCTTTTTGCCAGTTATCCAAAAGGCCGCAATCGCTCCCGCCAGGGCACCAGGCGTGTTTGATCGCCGCATCAGAAACCGAAAGATAGGTGATATGTACCGTCGTTCCAGTGGAATCGGAGTCGACCGCCACGGCCGTAGCTTCGCCGGCATCATCAATAGGAACAGTGACAGGCTGACCGTTTACGATCTTTTGTCCTGGAATCCCTCCTCCATCGATCATGAGACTTTTAAAGCCAAGATCGGACACAAACGGTCCGACCGTGAATGACCAGCTAAAAGGAGAGGCCAACTGATTGCCATCGGTATCCTTCACCCCCCCCGTACCAGCCAAGAGGGTCAATGTATACGCGGTATCGTAATTAAAAGAGATCCCCCGTGTGAAAACAATCGTTTTGCAGTCGCTGGTCCCACAGGAAAAATTATTGGATGGCCCTTGAGGGTCGAATAGCAAACCTGCAGAAAAAGTATCCGGGTTCATCGGCTTCGTGAATGTCATCGTCACCGGCGTGAATGCGGAGACAACCGCATCTTTTGGAGAAACGGAGACCACTTCGGGGAGCGTCGGAGATTGATTGGATGGGCCCCCTCCCTCATCCGAGTTTCCAGAAGAGATGCTCCCTACGTTACCCTGAACACCATCGTTTCCGCTGCCTGCGCATCCCGATAAGACCGTGGCAATGAGTGACAAACTCACAATCAACCCTTTAAACTCATTTTTTTTCACGACAAATCTCCTTAAAGAGTCATTGCATTCTTCCACAGCGATTGATCTGAACTATCTAAATTGGTGAGGAGCGCTTCAAAAAACAAGAAGCCCAAGGTGATAGACTCTCACCTTGGGCTTCTGGGTTCTCTAGCCGTTACCGACCGCCAGCCTCTTAGAGATTACAAATGATTTTTTCTTGCTCGGGAGCAGTCAGACACGGACCACTCTTAGAATCAATTCCTCCCTGAAATCTGTCTTCCATTCTAAAACAAACGATCACTGCAAAAACAGAAAGGCCCAAGGTCATTGGTTCATACCCTGGGCCTCTGGGTTCTCTAGCTCTTTTTACCGCCGGCCTCTAAAGTAAAATAGAGACTAATTTGTAAAGCATTCTTTCATAATATATATCGCTTGTCAATATTTTTTTACACTTGATTATTTAGATTGGTTGATATCAATTAATTCGCTCCTGGAGGTCAATTCTATAAATATCGATCCAGAATTCCTCTGAGCCGAATCTCATCAACGGGTTTGGAAAGCACCTCATCCGCTCCAGCATATGCGATCTTCACTCGATCTTGAGTCTGTAAGGTCTCAAAACTTAAGAGGACCTTTCTGATATCAATCCGTTCTTCGAGAAACCTGAGAAGTTCAATCCCATTCATCTCTTGCATTATATTATCTGTGATAAGCAAATCAACCTTATGATCGTCAATTATTCTCAAGGCTTCCTGACCAGAGGTTGCGGTAATAATCTCAACAACTCCTTTGTTAAGCTCATCAATCAATGATCGTGTGATGCCCCTCCATCCTTTTAAGGATGTACAGGTTATCATCGACGATCAAGATCCGTTTCATTAGAAGTCCATCATAAAGCTCTGAATATACTCACCGAGGGTTCTGTGACAACCTTTCGAGCGCCTTACAAGCCACTATAGACCTAGAATGAAGAATCCTTCAATCTGTTCCCCTCACTTCCTTTTCCTCTCTTGCTTGAGTGGAATGATTGTCACTCTCTTACATCGCCTGCATTTAATTTCAACGCCGACCGGAGTGAGTCTAGCCAACAGGTTGCCGCATTCGCACCGGACTTCTTCGGCAGGATCAATCTTATGGCCTGATTCCCCGACACCCCGGTTTGGCTTCACAGTCATCGAATCTCCTCTTACTCTGTTAAATTAATGCTCATGTTTTCTTAAGATGGCCTATTAAATCCTTTATCCTTGCTTCAATGTTCCGTCGACTGCCTGACATAACACAAACCGATCTTTAATCATTAAAAATAAAAAGCCCAAGATGATTGTATCTCACCTTGGGCTTCTGGATTCTCTATTGCTACTTGACCACCAGCCTCTTAGAGATTAAACCAGTTCATTACCGTTGCGTGATAATGATTATATGATATTCATACGCCTGTCAAGAACTTTTCATTAATTTATTTTCATATTGATTTTAGCTTATTCTTTATCAAACGGCGAAGTTTATGATCCGTCACTCAGCCCACATGCTTTAGGCAAGCAAGATGTCGCGAGACCTTCGAATACTAATCCGGAGAGGCTTAACAAGCTAACAGATTGAAACTTCTCTCTTCCACAAAGAATGGAGAAAAACAAATAAAGTTCATAGAGTCGATCCCAAGATTCTAGGAGAAGGCAAGCACACGACCCCTTCCGATTACTTTGATCAAAACCAGAACGCGATCCATTTGAATATCCAAATTGAATATCCTAAAAAAATTTTGGCGGTCAGCTTCCGTTGAATTTCTCCAATGGAATGATCGTCACTTTCTTGCACCGCCTGCATTTGATTTCAACTCCAACCTGAGTCAGCTTAGCTAGCAAATTTCCACATCCACACCGAGTATTCTGATCCTTATTACAATCGGTCTTATCGGCAAGTTCTCCCGTGCCACAGCCATCCTTCTTGTTCATGGAGTCTCCTGTACCATTTCCACAGGTCCACCGATCACGGCTTCAGGGAGGCTAGCGGAACCCTTCCTGTTCCCACCGTCTCTTCAAGCTTGAGTTGATCATTTTTTATAGGCTGATCTTAGTGTTATTTTTCTCCACGCATGAACGATAGTGAATATTGATGAACAACTTATGGGATCCCCATAAAGTCACGCCAATCTTCGCAGGGGCGATGAAGCGACAGGACTAATATATGGAATGGTCATAATAAGGAGAAATTAAATTCGGTAGGTGGAAAGGAGCTGAAAAAGCTTGATTGTGTATGGATGATGGTCCCAATCTGGGACCTGCAAAGCAAAGGAAACAGATTGCAAAGTAGAAAAAGGGGCTGCCTCTATAACCGTGATAAATCCAGAGAGGGTAACTGTTCCAGGAAGTTCATCTGAAAGATAAGCGACCGGGTCGCCAGGAAAGGCTGTTTTCTGCTGAACAGCTTGGCCGGCACTTTCGGATACGCCCTGAAGGTAACTGAACTCGTCGGAGAAGCAAATCCCGGAGAGAAAAAGCAAGCTGATTAGAAGCAAGAGCGCTACTTGTTTTCTCCCCCGGTCAACCATCACAAGTCCATATTCTAAAAATATTATTCTTAAAATGAATACATCTTTAAATTTAGGGTTCTGTTAAACCAGGAAAGCCCAACGGGTCAGAACCTCCAACTTACTTTAAATTCCTCTGGAATAATGCGTCTAGAGCACCTCTTCAAATCCGTACTGCTGTGCTACTTCCCTTTGTTGGTCTTCATTTTATTGAGTGGAATGATTGAGACTTTCTTGCATCG
>JAHFEM010000011.1:2794-7486 GCA_023248505.1 Nitrospirota bacterium | reverse complement strand
GATTGGGGTAAGCATAGCAACCAAACGGCCACAGTCACATCGAACCTCCGGCTCTTCATCTGGACTGATTTTATGAGCTGTATCTTCGAGATTATCGCCCGGTTTCAAGCCTGTTGAATCCCCTCTCATCTTCATTCACTCCCTCCTCAACCGTCAGTTGTCTCCTGTAAGGTCAGGCGCTCGATGCGAAGATCCGTCTGGCTAATAATTTATAGCGCATACATTTTTCCCTTTTATCCAATAATCTTCTACCATTTAATATTTTGTTTTATACCGATGAACTATATCATAATTTAATATATGTATTCCAGGTATATTGTCTTAAAAAAATAAGCCATTAGGCTTGCCAAATAGTCCAATTTACCGAACCCGTTTAAGCTCTCATTAAATTCTCGAATTACCACCTCTATCTAATGCCAAAGGTGAGGAGGAGACACCACTTTTTAGATAGGCCTCAGTATCCCTCGGCAATATTTTGAAATAGATTTACGCTTATTACCTTCTTAAAAAAAGACCCAAAGTGATTGATTCTCACCCCGGCCTCTTCTCCGTGTATTCGACCACCAGCCTCTTAGCGTTTTGGAATTAAATCCAATCTCTATAGGGCTAATTATTGGACGATAAACCTTGCTCCTGTCAAGAGTTTTTACATTACTCAAAAAGAAGGTAGCGACCGTCTACCTGTGAACTAAAGACCCTCACGCCGGCTTTATAGATCTCTTTTATGCCTCTATCATAGTCATAGGCACACCATCCCAACGGCATCAGATATGAAGGGCGGCGAATTCTTAACCAATGTCAATCCTGTTGCTGAAGGGTTCCAACATGCAGTGTCGGAAGTGATGTAATGGTTACAGGATTAGTATAGGATACAAATTTAAAATATACTAATCGTGTTAATTTCCTTCAATCTTGATTACTTACAAGGGAAACGCAACCGGTTACCCCAAGCGGCCATCTTACGCGACAGCGACAAGAGAACAGTGGTCTGAAATTGGAAACAGGATCGCGGCGCCTATATTGATAACCGGTGAGCGATTAAGATTCCATTGACGGTATAGCTGAATTTTTGCTACTGTTTGGCCGAACATCCGCCCGAACATGGCGAAACCTAGATACAGAGAGGAAGAAGCGTAGGATGGGCATACCACTCCGGGTTATAGTAGTTGAGAATTCAAAGGAGGACGTGGAATCGCTGCTGATCGAACTGTGCCGTGGCGGTTACGAGGTGACATGTGACCGTGTGGACACGGCCGCCGGCATGACGACCGCACTGTCCGAGGCGGAATGGGACATCGTGATTGCCGATTGCAACATTCCGAATTTCGGCGTTCTCGCTGCGTTGGAGCTATTACAAAAAAATAGGATTGACCTGCCATTTATTACATTGTCGAACATCGATGAAGATCTCGCTATGGCGACAATGAAGGCCGGGGCAAAAGACTATATCCTAAAGGACAAACTGCATCGCTTGATTCCGATTGTAGAGCGAGAGCTGCGCGAGAGCAAAGTGCGTCGCGAACGAAATCAATTGAAGGAGACGCTTCGACAAAGTGAGGAGCGCTTTCTGCAGCTGGCTGAAAATATTACTGAGGTCTTCTGGATGAGCAGCACCGATGAAGGCGGAATTCTCTATATTAGTCCCGTGTATGAGAAGGTATGGGGCCGGAGCCACAAGAGCTTATATGAACAGCCAACCACGTGGGTGGAGGCGATTCATCCAGAAGACCGAGACAGGATTGAGAGAGCAATCATGACCCATCAACTCTTGTGGATCCAGCAGGGTTTGGGCACCTACGATGAGGAATACCGGATCATCCGACCCGATGGGTCAATCCGTTGGATTCGGGATCGGGCCTTTCCAGTCAAGGATGCATCAGGACAGGTCTACCGAATTGCAGGGATCGCCGAGGACATCACCGAGCGCAAACAGGCGGAAGAGACGCGCCTACATCTTTCCTCGATTGTAGAATCGTCGGAGGATGCAATCATCAGCAGCACGCCGGATGGAATCATACAGAGTTGGAATAGAGGGGCCGAGCGGATCTTCGGCTACTCGGCCCAGGAGGTTATCGGTCGGCCTATTTCTATACTCATTCCGCCAGATCGTATCGAAGAAGCAGCCGCTATTCTAAAGCGAATCAATCAAGGGGAGCACATTGATCCTTATGAGACGGTCCGCATTAGAAAAGACGGCCAGCGCTTGGATGTTTCTGTAACCATCTCTCCGATTAAGGATCACCGCGACAGGATTATGGGTGCCTCTAAGATCTCGCGCGATATCACCCAACAAAAGCAGGCCGAGAGAGAGCGAGAGGAGCTTCTCACACGTGAGCAAAAGACACGATTGGAGGCCCAGGAAGCGAATCGGTTAAAAGATGAATTCTTAGCCATCATCTCCGATGAATTGCGCACCCCACTGAACGCTAACTATGGGTGGACCCAGCTGCTCCGGATAGGAGCGCTTGATTTCCAAAGACAGCAAAGGGTATTGGAGGCACTACAGCAAAATGCAAGGGCACGGGAGCATCTGATTCAAGCGCTTTTAGATGTTTCCCATATTATTTCAGGCAAACTTCGTCTGCAGCTGCGTCCGGTAAATTTGGCGCCCATTATCGAAGCTGCCGTCGAGACCGTTCGCCCGGCAGCAGAGGACAAGGGGATCGGAATAAAAGTGAGGCTCGATCCTTCCATTGGTCCTCTTATGATTGATCCCGTACGACTGCAACAGATAGTATGGAATCTGCTCTGCAATGCAATTAAGTTTACCCCGGATAAGGGATGCATCGAGATCTTTTTGGAACAGGTGAGTCCGTATTTTCAGATCCGTGTCAAGGACAACGGAATTGGCATCTCTTCTGACTTTCTCCCCCATATGTTCGACCTTTTTCGCCGGGCTGAGGGGAGCGGCAGAGGGTCGCAACGAGGGTTAGGCCTCGGTCTAGCCATCGTACAACATCTCGTAAAACTACACGGTGGAAGCGTCTTGGCTGAGAGTGCCGGGGAAGGGAACGGGGCGACAATCACCATCAAGATTCCGATCCGAACCGTCCAGACAATGGAGGATGACTCAAGACCGGTCCGCTCTCCTGCTAAAGAAGCAAGCGCCTCCGGTAAGCTCCAGGCGCGGCACAACTGGCATCTTCTTCTGGTTGATGACGAATTGGACGTACGCACATTGCTAACGATCGCTCTGGAGGAATATGGAATTCATGTGACATCGGCCGCCTCGGCTCAGGAAGCGATGGAGATTTTGGAACGGAAGCGGCTCGATTTACTGATTTCCGATATTAGAATGCCGATCAAGGACGGCTTTGCCCTGCTTGAGAAGATTAGAGAATCGGAGAAACAGCGAGGTCTAAGCAATATTCCAGTGATCGCCCTCACCTCTTTTGCCAGGGACGATGAGCAGGAACAAGCCCTCTCCGCAGGATTCCAAGCATACATCCCAAAACAGGTCAAACCGGATATGTTGGTAACCATCATTGAAGAACTCATCAACCAGTCTACACGGAGTGCTTCATAGCAGTTTAGGTGTATCGGAAGCAAGAAAGTGACGAAACATTTCCTGAAGGTATTTATATCTACAGGAGTGATTACCCCGTTTTGAATTGCGGATTACAAGTACCCAGCTTGCGGCCCTGAAATCGTTGTTTCGCTCAAACTGAATGCTTGCCAATAAAGCCCTCGGAGGCTTACTATTATTTTTATATTATTGAATCTATTTATTTTTCACCCTCATTGCCAAGGCAAAAAGTTCGAAGATCGTCCACGAAGGCCGGAGGCCACCCCTTTTCTACCCATCCGAAAAAACGAACTCTAAAGCTTTAGTGAGCAAAAATAAGGGACTCCGCTTTCGACGTGTCGTTCGAGATTGAATTGCCGGAAGGTAGGCACTTTCAGAGTGAGGTTCTAAACAATGGAGAAGATGTACGAATACGAATTCTAATCCTCACGCCCTTTTTGAGACGACTCTCGATTAATGCCGAACTCTCACGAATCGTTTCCGCCCGCGACCTTAAAATGGGCGACTATACAGTAGAGAGGGCGATAGGGACCGGCGTTTTGGCGTGCAAGTAGGGGGCGTCATCCGCAGCATAAAGGTGAATCGACCTAAAACCTCAATGCGACCTTTCCGTAAACGGCGCGCTGAATTTCCTCCCGATTCGGACTGGGGGGGCCAAACTCCGGGTGATGATCGTGAAGAAGGTTCTGTCCAACGATGGAGAGCTCTAATCCTTTCTCGGGATGCCAGCCAAGGCGGACATCCAATTCAAAATAGCTCGGTACGGTTCCGGCCGCCCCGGCATTATTGTTTTGCAGTGTGTCGACCCAGCGCAAGGCGGCGTCGAGTTCTACGTTTTGCGGCAGATCCATGGAGGAGCGCAGTGAGAGCTGTTGTTCAGGATCGCCCGTTTCATTTCGTGCATTGTTGAAATCGGTCTTTCCCGGTTTGATATGAATGTGCTCTTTGAGGAAATTGTAGCCGCCGTGCAACCGCCACCCCTCGATCGCTTGATAATTTGCGCTCAGCTCGAATCCGTACGTCTTGCCTTCGAGATTGTTTTCAAAGAAAAAAGTGAGAATCGTGCCGGGAGTGGTGCTGGTGCTCCGGATATCATCATAATCGTTGTAGAAGGTCGAGATGGAACCGAAAACCCTTTGACCGAGTTGAGCGCGATAGCCGAGTCC
>JAHFEM010000011.1:0-2784 GCA_023248505.1 Nitrospirota bacterium | reverse complement strand
CACCTTTTCGGAAGCGAAATCCGACCCTCCTGCCAAGACGACAAGGAAGGGCGGCGCAGGCTGAGAGAGGTCTCGGTCAATGCGGGACGGCGTTCGAACCGCGCGTGAAATCGCCGCCCAAAGGGTCTGTCGTTCTATGGGTGTCCATGCAAGCCGCACACTCGGTTCCAGTTCCAATCCGGTATAATCGTAGTATTCGACCTTCGTCCCAAGGGTGAGGGTCAGTTTTTCCCGGAGCGTTATCTCATCTTGCATAAATCCGCTGAAGAGATTCTGGTTGAGAACCGGCGGGAAAAACGCTAAACCCGGCGCGTTTCCGACCACGTCGCGGGTGAAGCGATAACCGAGGCCCCACGCAAAACGGTTACGTTTGCCCAACCGGAAGCGATGCTGAAAATCGAGGTCATAGGTATCGAGGTCATCCTTGAAGGTTCCGGCGGGAGCGAACACGATTGAATTAATCACAAGCGCCAGAACCGACATAGAGAGGTGCGTCCGGTCGTAATACAATTGCAGGCTCATGTCGGAATCGTGCGAAAAAGTATGCGACCAGCGCCCCAGGATATTGCCGCCGCTGACCTTGGCGTTCCCTCCCGTCTGGAGGTCCTCGTCCCCGCTGTAAAAATCGCCTTGCAAGGTGAGGCTATTTTCCCGAGACGCCTCGGCATCGATGCGAAACCCGCCCGAGGCCATTTGCCACGCGTCTGAGGCATCACTCCCATCGGCAAAGACTTGATCTCCCCGGTCGAAATACTTTCCATACACTCGATAATAGACATCGGGCGCCAGCGCGCCGCCATAGCGTATCCCGGTAAAACCGCGCAACTCTGTTCCCCCGCCTCCCTCCCAGTAAAGACCCTGCGTCTCTTTGGCGCTTTTGGTCATAATATTAATCACGCCATTGACCGCATTGGCGCCCCAGAGCGCGCCGCCGGGACCACTGATGACTTCGATGCGATCGATATCTTCGAGCAGAGTGTCCTGCCTATCCCAAAAAACACCGGAAAAAAGCGGCGTATAAACGGTCCGCCCATCGATCAGGACCAGTAGTTTATTGGCCAGATCGGTGTTGAATCCGCGAGCGCTGATGCCCCAGTCATGGGAATTCTTTTGCGCCACGTTCAAATTATCCGCCAGCCGCAACGCTTCCGGAATTCTCGAAGCGCCGGACCGGCGAATCTCTCCGCCGGGAATCACGTAGACTGATGCAGCCGCTTCGCTCAGAGGCTCCGGTCTTTTCGACACGGAGGTAATCTCGATGTTACTCAGCTCTTCAAGTGTCATGCTCAACAGGTCCTCAGGAAACTTTAACTCAGTGGCCGCATCCTCTGCCGCAGCCCCTCCAACCTTGAGCGCAACGCATAAGGCAACAATGGAGCAAGAAAACGCAACGACTCGCCGCCGCCTCGCTCTCGCCGCCATACCCCCGAAGAATACATCGCTTTTCACTATTCGGCTCCTCATATGTTCTTCCGCCTCGATCCTGACGGTCGTTCTAAACTGATCGGAAAGACGCCATTCTTCATTATGGATGGTATTGCAGCCGCTTTCAGCGAAGGTATATACCGGAGTAGGGTCGCATCAAGTATAGCACCTGGATAAGAAAAAGGGATCAAAAGGTAAAATATAGGATTAGAAACGGACGTGTCAAAAAATAAATGAAGGGAACAGAACGAAGCTTTTATGCAATCGGAACCAGAAAGAATAGAACGCTTACTCGAATTTCATATCGAGAATTATCGGATACGAGGGCTGCCAGCTTATAAACGGTCTGCTTCGCCCGAAGACTCCTGCATCCGCCAGGCGATGATGAGAAGCCAGCTGCTCCACCCAAGGACAAGGACAATACCGATTAGCGTTGGCGCCGTATTGGTTTCCGAGAAGCCCTCGGAACCGAGCACCCAGCCCTGCACGATGTAGGCGAGACCGGACAGACCCATGAGGCAGCCGATCGGCTTAGGCATCCTCGCTGCCGATACGATCACGGTCGCGAACAGGACAAATGAGAGACCCAGCATGAAGCTTTGATAGCTTCGCCCCCCCACTCCAGCCACCGGATCGCTTCAGCGGTTGCGAAGCGCGCCGCCTTCTCCGCATCAGGCGCGCTCACCCAAGCATCCACAGCCTGCTTAAGCGCAATTCCGTCCACAGCCTGAAGGACCCCGTAAAGTGCAAGGGTCACCCCTGCCGAAACGGCCCCAAACCGTCTCGCCCATCCCGGCATTCCGGAGCGGAAGTTCAAAGCGAAGAAGAGGGCGAGAAGTCCGGCAATGATGATCGCCATCCCTGCAAACTGCCCTAGATGGAGGGCGGTCCAATAGTTACTGTTGGCATACTCGGCAAACGCGGCTGCGTGGTGATTGGCATTTTCCCGATCGGGGTGGAAAATGCCCGCGAGCATAGAAAACAGCACCCCGATGAAGAACAGCGTTGAGGACAGGCGAAGCAACTTTCGGTCGGCCATGATGGACCTCGCCCCATTTACCTCTGTTTCCCATCGCCACGGCCGATTCATTTTCGTCACCTTATCTTTATGTGTTAATGCTCTTATCCAATGACCAGAGCCGCCCGGCTCCGGGCCGCCCGTCGATTGAATGCTCTGTGACTTTGGCCTAGAAATAATAGGCTGTGAAAGCAACGAAGGTGTTCTGTGACTTCGCTTTCGTGATTGGACTTTCTGCGGCATCCCCCTTTAGACTTCCGGCAACGACATTCATGCCGAGACCCCAATCCTGATTGATTTGGTAATCGACGCCCACCGTAAACTGGAGTCTGTTGAGGCCG
>JAHFEM010000010.1 GCA_023248505.1 Nitrospirota bacterium | reverse complement strand
ATTCGCTTCGCCCCGCTTCAGCAGCGTGAGCGCGTCATAGGTTTTCTCTACGCCTTGATCGGAGTTATCAACAATTTTCTCATCCACGCCGAGGAGCGAGAGCAGCTCGGACTTCTCTCCCGATCCTGCGCAGCCGACAAGGAGAAAAAAAACAAGAAAAATTCCTACGTTCTGGAGAGAGGGTCTCTCGCGAAATGGCATTGTTCGATATCCGAATTCAGAAATAATGACGTAATAAATAACAAATATCCGGGGAAAGCGCAAGGGTCATTTCGATTGACAGGGATGGCGGAGAGTTCCTATAATTCATCCCCTATGCCATCCCAGATTCTCGGAACCGGAATTGCTCTCCCGAAACGCGTCGTCACCAATGAGGAATTGGCGAGGCGGCTCGGTCTGAGCGACGGCGTGATCGAGAAGAGAACCGGGATTCAGAGGCGACACTGGGTTGAAGCAGGAGAGACCACCTCTTCCTTGGCCGTGGAGGCGGCGCGAGGCGCCCTTGAATCGGCCGACCTCCCCTCAGACGCAATCGACCTTATTCTTGTCTCAACAACTTCTCCCGATATGTCTTTTCCTTCGACGGCCTGTTTGGTTCAGAAGGCCCTTTCGACCCGCTCAATCCCGGCGTTGGATCTGAATGCTTCCTGTACCGGATTCTTGTATGCTCTCTCCGTGGGAGACCAGTTTATTCGGAACGGAATGGCGAAAAAAGTCTTGCTGATTGCGGCAGAGGTGAAGTCTCCCTTCATTAATCCCAAAGACCCCTCCACCGCAATTCTATTTGGAGATGGTGCCGCTGCCGTTGTGCTGGGGGAGGGAGAAAGGGGAATCCAATCGATCCGCATTCATGCGGACGGAAGCCGTCACCGCTTGATTTGTCTTCCGGCGGGGGGCTCACGCCATCCGACGACCTCCGACACACTGAACGGCGGGTTAAATTACATGAGAATGGAAGGAAAGGGGCTTTTCCGAATGGCGGTGAAACGGATGCACGAGGCACTCTCCTCCCTTGACAAAGAGGTGCGTCTCTCCGAAGTCGATTTCTTTATCTTCCACCAAGCCAATTTGAGGATTTTGGAGGCTGTCCTTGAGAGGGCCAACATCCCTCCGAGCAAGAGTCTCGTAACCATTCCCCGTTATGGTAATACATCGTCCTCATCGCTTCCGATTGCATTGGATGAGGCAATTAAAACGGGGCGGATAAAGCCGGAGAGCCGAGTCGTCCTCTGCGCGTTTGGTGGAGGATTAACGTGGGGAACAGCACTGATCGAATGGTGACTATTTCTTCGGCTTGGAATCGGAGGAAATGTTGGCGATGATCTTCCTGAATCGATTCCTCCAGTATTCACGGCGCTCTTTTTTCCACCGTGCCCGTTCGTAAAGATCAGATCCTTCAGGAGGTTCTTCCTTCTGGAGGAGTGATTTTTTTAATACGGGTCTTTTAGCGGCAACTTTCTTCTTTTTGGTAACCACCGCTTTTTTTGAAAGTGTTCCGACCTTTTTCTTTTTCAGCGCCATTCAAGCCCCATGTAAGGGTTCTATCTCCTGCCAGCCCCTTATGACCTTGCCATTTGCAAGAGTGTCTCTCCGATTCTCTCCTGCGTGCGGCCCTGAGCATACTGAAGGACCGCTGCGTCTTGTATTTGCCGTCCCAATTGTTCTTGAAGCTCGCTGTTCTGGGCGGTCACTCGATTTGAAACCAGAGCGGCTTCCTGGATGGCTTTCCCCAGCTTCTCCTGAGCGGAACCGGTAGAGCTGCCGTGTTGTTTGAGGAGAGCGGCCTGCTGAATTGCCCTTCCGAGTTCTTCCTGTTTTATCCCTTCCGTTTCAGAATGAGCTGGCATGGAGAATATTATTAAAAAAAGAAGGGTTAGAACAGCAATGATTCTTGTGCTTATGAGTCTCATGATTCACCTCCCGATAAGAAATCTAGTGCGATGAGGAGGTCCACGAGTAAACTATTTGACTCGATATAATAAAGATAAGGTGATACTAGCTTTATCATACTCGCTTGGGATTATTATTGTCAAGAGATGAAAATGAATAGCGGGTTTTGTTTTAATAGGCCCATAAATTCAGTATGTTATATGAGTTTTGGGTGAGGAGGAAGTTTCTTGCCACATAGGTTGACATTAATGGAAGTCGTTTCAAAGAGATCATATAATCCGTCAGAGTCAATTCCGGACATATGCCCAGCGTTTTTCCATCCCCATTTTTAAACTAATTATTATAGTGGGAGGCGGTTCCTGCCGGGAGGGTCGCCTATGGATTACTTGGGTTGTAATTCTGCGGCGTTTCCAATGATCGGCTTGCCTTTCACCTGGCCTCGAACAATTTGGACTGAGCTTCGCCTTTTGTTCCTAAACGAGCCGTTCCGGATAAAGAAATACTTGGAGATCGCAGCTGCCGGGAGAGTTGGGCGAAGCTATAAGCGACGTGTTTAATCGAGCCTTTCCGTTTTCTCGTTCCAATGGTAAGAGAGCCTGCCCGCCAGTCTGGCGATCGATTCCTCGTATGACCGATCGGTGGATGGCTCTTCAGCGCGAAGGATTTTCCATCGTTGAATGAACTGATGGAAGAGATTCTGGGCTTCCCAGAGGTTCATCTCAAGATGAGCCCGATCGGCAATATCCAGGAGGTAATGGGTTTGATCTACAGCATCGCGCGACTCAGTCTCGACCAAATGCTGGAGCTGCGCTTTCAAAAGGCCCTGCAGGCGCTGCTCGATTTCATCCACTTCGATGTCGATTCCCCACCGCTTCGCTTCATCAAGGATCTGGATAATTTTGTCGAAGATCGGTGGCTGTGAAAGGAGTGCGATCTCCTCTTTTAAATCGTTGTTGAGCACCTGATCCGCCGCTACGAGATATGATTTCGGAATCTTTGCCAGGGTCGAGTTTAGGTAGAACATGAGTCGTTGGTGATCGAGATAAATCTGACGCCAGAGATTCTCGTAACGACAAAAAAGAGAACCGGTGACATGGGCGAGAATCTTTCTTCTCGGTTCGATCAAGAGGTCCTTCAGGCTGAAGGCCTTTTCACCCAGGGAATGATAGAGCCCGCGTATCACATCTGCTTGAGACTGATGGTAGAACTTTTCGATGAGATCCGATTTCATCCGCTCATAACTTTCCACGCCAAACATTCCGCCGACCGAGCAGTGGAAGTCATGGCCACCGAAATGAAGAACCCCGAAGATCGCTCCTTCATTGTCGAGGGTAATTTTTGAAGTCACAAGAACCCTTGCAATCGCCAGGGTCACCGTTCCATCTGTGACCCGCCGATAATCTTGCAGCTCGATCCGATAGCTATAAAGCGGGTCGCTGCTCGGGGTTTTCTCAAAAAGAGAGGCGATTGCGTAATGGGCAATGATTCGTTCTGCATCGACGATCGAGGCCTTGACGAATTTCTGGTAGATCGAAGCCCCATCCCCGAATTCGGGCAGATTGCTTTTTGCCTCTCTCAGCCGTGTTAGGAGAAGATCTTCGATCTTTCCCCCCACTCCCATTGGTTCAAGCTCTTTCGCCAACTGAATCGCCCGGCCGGCGTATTTGAGGTTCTGTGTCGCCTCCAGACCGGAGATATCATCGAAAAACCAGGCGCAACTGGTAAACATCAGCAAGGCATTCCGCTGCATCTCCAACAGCTTGATGACCTGCCCCCGTTCCAGCAGATCGAGCGTTCGGGTCTGATGCTGGGAGAAGAAACTCTCGGCTTCCTCCCAGGTCAGCCGATTTTCCTCCCGCTTCCTGATGAGGCTGATGTAACTATCCCGGGCGAGCCAGGGATCGTTGAGCCACTTCTTTCCCTTTGTTTCAAAGAGGAGATCGAGCGAGCGTTTCAGCGCATCGAATCCCTCGCGCAACGGCTGGCGCCAGTGCTGGTGCCAGTCGGGATTCCCACCCGACTGGCAGCCGCAGTTCGACCGCCATCGCTCAACCCCGTGAAAGCAGCTCCAGGCGCTTTTCTCGGAGATCTCTACCTCATAGGTCGGCGGATTCTTCGAGAGATACTCGCCGTAATTGGTCCACTCGGCGATCTTCTGCCGTTCGATTTCCTGCAGAGTGTAGGCGAGCGCCATGTCGCCGTGGGCAAAATGATGACCGTATGATTCGCCGTCGGTCGCGATATGGAGGAGCTGCGGCCAGTTGCGTTGATCGGAGAAGCCCCCCTTGAGTCGATCGACGAAGACTTCGCCGCTTCGGAGGAGTCGGTCGAAGGCGACCGAATGCGAGATCGGCCCATCATAGAAGAAGAGGTCGATAAAGAGGCCATCGGAGAGGAAGCATCGGTAAGGTCGCGTCGGATCGACTTTCATCTCGCTGACATCTTCCCACTCCCCCTCGGCTTCCCCCTTCTTCCCATTGGGAGCGATGCGGCGTATCCGACGGGCCTGATGCGGCGCCAGGATGGTAAATCGAATGTTTTCCTCTGCAAGGACCTGAAGCGATTCCAGATCGACCGCCGTTTCGGGAAGCCACATCCCTTCCGGTTTTCGCCGGAATCGCGACTCAAAATCGGCGATGCCCCACCGGACCTGTGTGACCTTATCCCGCCGTGAGGCGAGCGGCATAATCAAATGATTATAGGCTTGAGCCATGGCATTGCCGTGGCCGCCCCGTTCCCGCACGCTGATCTGATCGGCTTCTAATATTTTCAGATAAGCTTCCGGATGGGCCCGTTCCATCCAGGAGAGAAGGGTGGGGCCGAAGTTGAAGCTGATCTTCGTATAATTGTTTAGGATGTCGAGGATACGATTCTCATGATCAACGATCCGGGCGGCGGTGTTCGGAAGGTAGCACTCGGCCAAGATTCGCTCATTCCAGTTGTGATAGGGATGGGCCGAATCCTGAATCTCAATCTCCTCCAGCCACGGATTTTCGCGGGGAGGTTGATAAAAATGTCCATGAATGCAGAGATAACGTTTCATACGTTTTTGATTATCCTTAACAAAAGGGATCCGGGCTTAGATCTTCCCTTCCGAGGCAAGGAGGGCCAAATGACCGGCGCCGATCATCCCGGCGCTCTCGCCGAGGAGGGCCCTTCGAATCTCAATCCGCTTGAGGGCTTCCTCCGGGGTCATTCCGAAGACGCGACGGGCCACCTCCTGTCGGAGGGGCCGCTCGAAGAGGTGGAATGCATTGCTCACCCCTCCCGAAATAATGAAGTGATTCAGATCGAGCAAGTTTGCCACATTGGCAATGCCGACGCCGAGATAACGCGCCATTTTTTCAAAGACCGCTTCTGCAATCGGGTCGTGTTGCTCCGCCGCGTCGGCAAGGTCGGAAGAGGTCGTCCATCGCATCGGCGGCACCGCGTCGGCATTTTTGTGCTCTCGGTTCCACTCCTCTGCCGCCATTCGAACCAGGGCGGGCGAAGAGGCGTAGACCTCTAGGCAGCCGGTGGAGCCGCATCCGCAGCGGGGGCCGTCGGGGGTGATCTTCATGTGTCCGACCTCTCCCCCTTTTCCCGTCTCGCCGTACCATAGTTTACCACCGAGAACCAATCCGCCGCCGACCCCGGTGCCGAGGGTGATCAGCAGGAAGTGGTCGAGGTCCTGCGCGGCGCCGACCCAGCGCTCTCCCATCGCCGCCGCATTGGCGTCGTTTTCGATCATCACCGGAACGCCGACCTCCTTCTCGATCGTCGAGCAAATCGGAAAATCGTCCCATCCGGGGAAGTTCGGGGATTGAATGATTCTCCCTTCTTTAAAGTCGAGCGCGCCGGGAACCCCCAGGCCGACGCCGATCAGCGATTTGGCCCCGCTCATTTCGTGAAGATCGGCCACAAGCCGGGCCATGTTTCCCAGGACCCGAGCGCGTCCTTGGGCCACCTCCGTTTCGATTCTTCCTTCCGAGAGGATCTTTCCCTTCGGATCGAGGGCCGCCCCTTTGATGTAGGTGCCCCCCATATCGATTCCAATGACGCAGGTCGATAAATGATTCATCATTTACTCAATCAAAGCCTGGCAGCTCCCCGCCAGACGCTCGGACTCCTTCTCCTCCGAGGTTTCAATATAGATCCTCACCACCGGCTCGGTTCCCGAGGGGCGGATCAACACCCAACCTCCCCCCTCCAAGAAAAACTTCGTTCCATCGAGTTTCGAGGTTGAGACCACGTTCTTCCCCCCTATTTTAGCAGGTAGGTTCTTTAGTAGGGCGGCGACCCGCTCCCGGCCTTCTTCCGAGAGGTGCACATCGCGACGGAGCGGGTAGAAGGCGCCGACCCGCCGGAAGAGATCATCGAGCATCGCCCGGACGGAGCGCTTGCGCTTGGCGACCATCTCCGCGACGAGCAGGCAGGTGAGAATGCCGTCTTTCTCCGGAAGATGTCCCCGGATTGAGATGCCGCCGCTCTCTTCGCCCCCCAGAAGGATTTCATTTTTTGCAATCAACTCGCCGATATATTTAAATCCGACGGGTGTCTCAATTATTTCCAATCGATGGTGCCGCGCGACGGCGTCGACCAGATGAGAGGTGGCGACACTCCGCGCGACCTTGCCGGTCCACTTCCGGTCGGTGACCAGGTAATCGACGAGGAGGGCGATGATGTAATTCGGCGCGATCGGAATGCCGCCCCGGTCGAGAACCCCGAATCGATCTGCATCGCAATCGGTCGCGAGGCCCAGATCGTAATCTCCCTCGCGCGTTTTCAGGATGAGATCCGAAAGACTTTCCCCTTCCGGGTCGGGGCGAATGCCGCCGAACAGCGGGTTCCGCTCGGCATGAATCAGGTCGATGGTCGCCCCCATTTCGAGCAGGATCCGATCGAGGTACCCCAGAGAGGTTCCCCAAAAGGGATCGACCGCCACTCGCAATTTTCCTTGCTCAAAGGCCGACCGGTCGAGGAGGCGGGAGACCGTCTCCCGATAAGCGTCTCCGATCCGCTCATCTCGCCAGAGCCCTTGTGCTTCTGCCGCGGTCTGCTCTAGCTGCGGAATCGTTTCCGGACCTTCCAGGAGGGCGTTGGCGCGATTTTCGATTCGTTGGGTCGTCTCCGGCAGGGCCGGCCCTCCCCACGCGGGGGAGAATTTCAGCCCGTTCCATTCCGGGGGGTTGTGGCTCGCCGTCACCGTGATCCCTCCTGAAAGCTTTCTTCGGAGGATTTCAAAAGAGACGACCGGCGTCGGAACCGGGTCGGTCGATCGGAGGACGCGAATGCCGTTGCCGGCGAGAACCGAGGCCGCCGCTCCCGCGAATCGCTTTCCGAGAAAGCGGGTATCATAGCCGACGATGACCTGGTGCGGTGCGCCTCCTCGATTCTGATTCAGATCATCGGCGATCGCCTGCACGGCGACCCGAACGCGGTCGAAGGTGAAATCTTCCGCCAGAATTCCCCGCCAACCTGAGGTGCCGAATATGATTTTTTTCACTGCCCCCCCCCTGAAATGAGAATGCGCGAGTATGATCTGAAAGCCCTGGTCCGGGACGTCCGTCTCAATAGAAGAATCGTGTCGGGTTGCGTGGAATCGTGACGATTCCTTTGTTGTTCACGGTAAACCGTCGTCGGTCTTGCTCCAGATCATAGCCGATTCGCTCGCCCGGTTTGATGATATTGAACCGATCGAGGATGCTCCGTCTAATCCGGCAGCCGGGTCCGATCTCACAGAAGTCGATGAGGATGGAGTCTTCCACCTCGGCCCCCTCTTCGATCACGACCCCGCGCCCAATAATCGACCGTTTGACCTTGGCCCCTTTAACAATGCTCCCTTCCCCGATGAAGGAGTCGACCACCTCTCCACGCATGACCCGCGCCGCCGGCGCATTGACCGCGTCGGAGAGGATCGGCCATTCGAGATTATTCAGGTCGAACCGGGAATGCTCTCCCAGCAAATCCATGTGCGCGTCATAATAGGCCTGGATATTTCCCACATCCCTCCAGTAGCCCCGCTCTTCGTACGGTTTGATCCCTGGGACCTCATTCCGGCTGAAATCGTATGCAAAGACCCGCGCCTCCGGAAAGAGCTCGGGGATAATCGTTCGACCGAAATCATGCTCGCTGGTTCGTTTGGCATCTCGGAGAAGCGCCTCCATCAGGATATCTCGATTGAAGAGATAATTCCCCATCGAGGCGTAAGCAAATTTGGGATTGCCCGGCATGGGAGGGGGTTCCTTCGGCTTTTCCAAAAAGCCGATGATCCGTCCCTCCTTGCTCACCTTGATGACGCCGAACCGATGGGCCGACTCGATCGGCACCGGAATCGCCGCCACCGTCACATCGGCCTTCCGCTCCTTGTGAAAGTCCATCATCTGGGCCACATCCATCCGGTAAATATGGTCGGCGCCGAAAACCACCACCAGTTCGGGGTTGAAGTTCCGGACGACATGGAGATTTTGATAAACCGCGTCGGCTGTTCCACGATACCAGACCTCCCCCCGCCGCATCTGCGGGGGAGCGATTGTGATAAACTGGTTCTTGATCCGCCCCCCGAGCCGCCAGGCGGCCCGGAGATGCTCAATTAAAGACTGGGACTTGTACTGGACCACGACATAGATCGAATAAATCCCGGAGTTGATGAAGTTGCTCAGGACAAAGTCGATAATCCGATACTTTCCGCCGAAGGGAACGGAGGGCTTGCTTCGATCGCGGGTCAACGGAAAGAGTCTCTCTCCGCGGCCGCCGGCCAACACCATCCCGAGCATTTGGGGTCTCTTCAATTGAACCTCTGAAGCATTGAAGGGAATCGATCCATTTGGAATGCGCACGTGGGGGGAAATCCTCTCATCGAGCGTCGCGCACGGGCATCCGGCGCGGTTAGAGGAGGTCAACGGGCACTTAAAAATCCAATTCTAACGTAACAGATTTTTTTCGAGGGTGTCAAGACAAGTGCAGCGTACGGAAGGGAGCGTGCGGAATGAAAGGCCGGATGAAAAAAGAAAAAGTGTGCGGGTCTTCACTCCGCATTGCCCCCTCTCCCCTTTTGATTTTTGAGGCCAAACCTGCTAGAATTTTTTTAATCTGAATTCAACCCGTTCCATAGCGCCGTCCCGGCCCGGTGATCGCCTCCTCAAGGCTTGATTGCTGCGACGAGATTCCCACCATCGAGGAGAATGCATCATGACTTCCAAGCAAAAGTTACCGCTGCTTGAATTTCTTCGGCAGATGACGCTGATCCGTCGATTCGAGGAAAAAGCGGCCGAGATGTATGCGCTCGGAAAGATCGCCGGATTCTGCCATCTCTATATCGGCGAAGAGGCGGTGGCGGTCGGGTCGATCGCGGCGGCCAACCCCGATGATTACATCGTCACGGCGTATCGGGACCATGGACATGCCTTGGCGCGCGGGTTGGAGCCGAAGCGGGTGATGGCGGAGTTGTTCGGAAAAGCGACCGGGGTCTCGAAGGGAATGGGGGGATCGATGCACCTCTTCGATGCCAGCCGGAACTTCATGGGGGGCTATGCCATCGTCGGAGGGCATATTCCCCTTGCCACCGGGATCGGCTTTGCGATGAAATATCAGAAAAAAGATCAGGTGGCGCTCTGTTTCTTCGGAGAGGGTTCCGTTCCGTCGGGGAATTTTCACGAGGCGCTTAATCTCGCCTCGCTCTGGCGATTGCCGGTCGTTTATATCTGTGAGAACAACCGATTCGGAATGGGGACGCCGGTCGAGCGGTCGTCGGCGATCTATGACATCGCCCATGCCGCCCGGGCGCATGACATGCCGTTCCATCATGTCGACGGCATGGATGTGATCGACGTCTATACTCAAATGAAGGAGATCATCGACGGCGTCCGCAGCTCGAAGCGGCCGATTTTTGTGGAAGCGCGGACCTATCGGTACATGGGACATTCGATGTCCGATCCGGCCCACGGGCACTACCGTACGAAGGCGGAGATTGATGAACAGAAAAAACGCGATCCGATCTCGACCCTGCAGAAACGGTTGCTGGAGGCAAAGGAGATCACCCCCGAGGAGGTCGCGAAGATGGAACGCGAAATTCAGGATATTGTTCTGGAGTCGGTCGAGTTTGCCGACAAGAGCCCGGAGCCGCCGCTCTCCGCGCTGACAGAGTACGTTTATTCACCATAAATAACGGGAGGGGTAGGCGCGGCAGGGGGAAGGGCCCAATATTTTTTCATCTTTTCCCCCTCCCCCCCCTCCCTTCCGCCTACCGGCTTTTGGAGGATGAATGGCCCATATTGCTTATCGTGAGGCGCTCGGACAAGCCATGAGCGAAGAGATGCGCCGTGACGACAAAGTTTTCCTCATGGGTGAGGAGGTCGGATTCTATCAAGGCGCGTTCAAGGTCAGCCGGGGGATGCTGGAAGAGTTCGGTCCGATGCGGGTGATCGACACCCCCATCACCGAGGCCGGTTTTACCGGCGCCGGCATCGGCGCGGCGATGGTCGGGCTTCGCCCGATCATTGAGATGATGACCTTCAACTTCTCAATCCTCGCAATGGACCAGATCATCAACAACGCCGCGAAGATCCGGTCGATGTCGGGAGGGCAATTCAAAGTCCCGATCGTCGTTCGAGGGCCCGGCGGTTCGGCTGCGCGCCTGGCGGCGCAGCACTCTCAGAGCCTGGAGTCGCTCTACTGTCATATCGCCGGCCTCAAGGTGATTGCTCCTTCCGTTCCCAAGGATGCAAAGGGCCTCCTCAAGAGCGCCATTCGGGATGACAATCCGGTGATCTGCTTCGAGGCGCAGGCCCTTTACGGGACGATGGGCGACGTGCCGGAAGGGGACTATACGATTCCGATCGGCGCGGCCGATGTGAAACGAGAAGGGAGAGATGTGACCCTGATCGCCTGGTCGAAGATGCTCCTCTTGTGCCTGAGGGCGGCGGAACAGCTCGCGCAGCAGGGGATCGAGGCCGAAGTGGTCGATCCGAGGACGCTCCGCCCCTTGGATATGGAAACGATCCTCAATTCGGTTCGAAAGACACACCGCGCTGTGATTGTCGAAGAGGCCTGGCCCTATGGCGGGGTGAGCGCCGAAATTTCCGATCGGATCACCCATGAGGCGCTGGATATTCTCGATGCCCCGATCGAGCGGGTCACGGGAGAGGACGTGCCGATCCCCTACGCAAAGAATCTGGAGCAGGCCGCGCTTCCAAGCACCGAAAAGATTATCCACGCGGTCAAAAAGGCGATGTATCTCGAGTAATTCTAAATCATCAATGCAGAGGTTGCTATGGCAAACCGCGTCGTAATGCCGAAGTTGACCGACACCATGGAGGAAGGGGTTCTCCTCAAATGGTATAAGCACGAAGGGGATAAAGTGGAAAGCGGGGACCCGATTGCCGAGGTGGAGACAGACAAAGCGGTGATGGACCTGGAGGCTTTCGCATCGGGAACGCTCAAGAAAATTCTTGTTCCGGAAGGGTATGTCGTCCCCTCGGGCGATTTGATCGCCCTGATCGCACGGGAGGACGAGAACGTCGATGAGGTCCTCTCCCATGAGCCGAAGCCCCGGATGCGAAAGAAAGAGTTGAAAGGGGCGCCTCCCGAAAGGGAAAAACCGCCGGGACCTCAGGCGGAGGTCTCGCCGCAAGCGGAAGCAGGGGCATTGGTACAACCGGCTCCAAAGGAAGCCTCCCGCGCCGCCGCGCCCCCCCGTTCGGAAGGGGAGGAAATCAAGGCCTCCCCCCTGGCCAGAAAAATGGCGCAGGAGCGTGGAATCGACCTCAAGACCCTTCAGGGAAGCGGGCCGGGTGGACGGATTACACAGCGAGACATCGAGGGAGCGGCGGCCCCGGCGCCTGCCGGACCGACGGCGGGCCAGGCTCGCCCGCAGACGTCCGCTCCCGAAGGGGAATCGGTCGAGCTGTCGATGCTCCGCAAGACGATCGCGAAGCGGATGGTCCAAAGCAAGGCGCCGGTTCCCCACTTCTATGTGACCTCCGAGATCGAGATGGGGAAGATTCTCACGTTCCGCGATGAGCTGGAGAAATCGCCCGACGGCTTCAAGCTGACGTTGAGCGAGCTCTTTCTGAAGGCGGTGGCGTTGACCCTGCAGAAGTTTCCTTCCTACCGGTCGGTGTACCTGGGGGATCGGGTTCGAATTGCCAAGTCGATCGATGTCGGCCTCGCCGTCGGCATTCCGGACGGCGTGATTACGGCGGTCATCCGAGACTGCGATCATAAAACGCTGGCCCAGATTTCAAACGAGGTGCGGGACAAGGTCAAACGGGCGCGCGAGAAAGGGCTCAAGCCGGAAGAGTATACCGGCGCGACCTTCAGCATTTCCAACCTCGGCATGTACGATGTCGAATCATTCAGCGCCATCATCACCCCTCCGGAATCGGGTGTCCTGGCGGTCGGATCGATCCTGCAGAAGCCGATCGTGACCGATAGCCTAGAAAAAGGAGCGGCCACCGGCGGTAAAATCGAGATCGGAAGGACGGTCAAGGTCACCCTCTCCACCGACCACCGGGTCGCCGACGGCGTTCAAGCGGCGGAGTTTCTCAAAGAATTGAAACGGATCATTCAGAACCCGCTTCATTTGGCGCTGTAATTGTTGACATGGGGTGTGGGGCAAGGCGCACCTGGTGTGAAGATCAGAAATCAACCAGCTTCTTCCAGCGCCGGCCCCACGTACAAATGGATTGGGGCAAGGCGCACCTGGTGTGAAGATCGAGGATAAACAGACTTCTTCCAGCGCCGGCCCCACATACAAATAGACTGGGGCAAGGCGCACCTGGTGTGAAGATCAGAAATCAACCAGCTTCTTCCAGCGCCGGCCCCACATACAAATAGACTGGGGCAAGGCGCACCTGGTGTGAAATTCTAAAACCAACAGGCCG